>DATEIF010000500.1:0-2492 GCA_035279205.1 Vineibacter sp. | reverse complement strand
GACGCGCTGCGCGTCCTGCTTGATCGCGGTCACCTTGGCGTCGAGCTCGATCATCCCCTGCAGCTCGCGCGCCATCGCCTTGGCGATCATGTCCATGCCGCCCACGGGCTGGAACAAGGTCGTATGGAACTCATAGACGTTGCCGGTCGCGAGGTAGCGCCACAGGCCTGACTTCAGCAGGTCACTGAGCCCCACCGGTTGCGAGGCCGTGGGCACGCCGGTGAGGCCGCCGCCGGGGTCGCGCTCGTAGCCGCGGCGGTCGCTGGTGAGGTCGCTGGCGGCATAGATGTAGTTCTTGTCCAGCGCGCCCCAGCGCCGCAGCGCCGACAGCAGGATCTCCTTGTCCTCCTTGGTCACCATCTCGTCGAGCTTGTTCTGGCTCACGGCCTTGCCCAGCAGCTCGGCGACATGGCCGTTGAAGTCGGACAGCACATGGCGCAGGCGCTGCGGCTTGCCACCGAAGGCACGGCGGCCATGCAGGTAGGCGTTGTAGTTGACCTGCACGAACGGCTCGAGCGCGACGCCCAGGCGCTTGCAGTAGTCGAGGATCGCGTGGTGGTGGTACGGGATGCGCCACGGACCGGGATTGAGATACAGGCCCTTGTCGAACTCGCAGTGCTGCTCGAAGCCGCCCAGCTCGGTGTAGCGATCGCCGCCGCGCATCGTCCAGCAGCGCCCGCCGATGCGGTCGGCAAACTCGAGGATCTGCACCTTGTAGCCGGCCTTGCGCAGTTCCATCCCCGCCACGAGGCCGGCGAGCCCGGCGCCCAGGATCAGCACCGAGGCGCCCTTGGGATCGCCCTCGAGCTTGATCGGTCCGCTGTAGGGCGAGTCGGCGGCGAAACCGAGGCTGGTCATCGCCTGGTACATCACGGCGCTGCCGGCCATGGTACCGATCAACGTCAACAGATCGCGCCGACTGACTGCCGGCTGCTCCGTATCGGCCATCTTATTGCTCCCTCTCCCATGGACCAGAAACCAGAAGGAGCGAACACCGCTGCTCAGGATGTCTTCCGCCCGCTGGTCCCTGTCTTCTGATTCTCAGTGCCGCCACTGCGGATCGGTCTTGTCGAGCTTGCGCAGCATGGCCGCGAACTCGAGATCGCCTATGCCCACCTTCGATTCCATTTCGGAGAACGCGTCGATGCCGGCGCCGGACCGGCGCGCCACCGCATCGTCGAGCACGCGCAGCCGGCCCGCCGCCGCGGCGTCGACCTGGATCTGGCAGGCGCGCTCCAGGCGCCACAGGCGCAGGAATGTCTCCGGCACGCTGCGGCCGGTCACCAGCAGGCCGTGGTTGCGCAACAGCATGGCCTGGTTGTCGCCCAGGTCATCCTGCAACCGGGTGCGCTCATCGAGATCGAGGCTGGGCCCTTCATAGTCGTGATGCGACAGGCGACCGGTGAAGCCGGTCGACACCATCGAGATCGGCAGCAGCCCCTCCTCCAGCGCACAGACCGCCATCCCGGCGCGCGTGTGGGTGTGCATCACCACCTTGTGACGCGCCGCGTTGGCCATATGGATCGCCGAATGGATCACGAAGCCGGCATGGTTCACGGGATAGTTGGTCGGCTCGACGATCTTGCCGTCGACATCGATCTTCACGAGGTTCGAGGCGGTAACCTCGTCATAGTTCAGCCCGTAGGGGTTGATCAGGAAATGCAGCGCCTCGCCGGGCACGCGCGCCGTCAGATGGCCGTAGATCAACTCCGCCCAGCCGAAGGAATCGACCAGCCGGTAGGCGGCGGCGAGCTGCCGGCGCAACACCCATTCGCCCTGCTCGGGCGGCAATGCATAGACATCGACTCCGGTCAGCGGCAGATCCATGGTTCCCCCCAAGCGCCGGCATGTCGCGCGCGATCGTACGCCGATTGCCCGGCGCCGCAAGACAAGCCCGCATCACGATACCCTGTCATGCAAACCCGCGCGGCCATGACTGCATTGGTGTGAAGCCATCGTCGGGTCTAACGTCGCTCTCACCAACGCTCGAAACGACAGGAGGTGAGGCGATGCACGGTGAGGCGATGACTGGGGGCAACGGTACTCCCGGGATCCTCGACCAGCCGGCGACCGCGATCGCCACCGCCATCCGCCAGGGCACGACGACGGCGCGCGCCGTGGCGGAGATCGCCATCGCGCGGGTCGAGGCGCGCAATGGGGCGCTCAACGCCATCGTCGATTTCGATCCGGCCGAGGCCCGCCGCGAGGCCGACCGCATCGATGCGCAGCGCCGCGACGGCTTCGACGGCGCGCTGCTGGGCGTGCCGTTCACGGTGAAGGACACGACCTGGGTCGCCGGCCGGCGCGTGACCAACGGATCGCTGGTGTTCAAGGATTTCATCCCGCCGCGCGACGCGCTCGCCGTCGAACGCCTGAAGGCGGCCGGCGGCGTCTTCCTCGGCATGACCAACACGCCCGAGTTCGCCGCCAAGGGCCACACCGAGAACAAGGTGTACGGCCCCACGCGCCATCCGATGAACCCGGCGCTGACA
>DATEIF010000499.1:0-5435 GCA_035279205.1 Vineibacter sp. | reverse complement strand
GATCGGCCTGGGCGCCCGCGACTCGCTGCGGCTGGAGGCGGGACTGTGCCTCTACGGCCATGACATCGATACCACCACGACGCCGGTCGAGGCTGGTCTGACGTGGAGCATCGGCAAGGAGCGCCGGGCCAAAGGCGGCTTCCCGGGCGACGAGATCATCATCCGTCAGATCGCCGGCGGCCCATCGCGTCGGCGCGTCGGACTGCGCCCGGAGGGCCGCACCATCGCGCGTGAGGGCACCGAGATTGTCGATTCATCCGGCGCGGTCGTGGGCAAGGTGACCAGCGGCGGCTTCGGTCCGTCGCTCAACGGTCCACTGGCGATGGGCTATGTCGAGCGCGCGCATGCTGCTGCGGGCACGAAGCTTGCGTTGCTGGTACGGGGCAAGCCGGTTCCGGCCGAGATCGTGGCCATGCCCTTCGTGAAGCACGCGTACTGGCGGGGTTGAGGTGATGGGGTGCGGCGCTCTCTTCACCTCTCCCGCATGCGGGAGAGGTCGACGGGCGCGTAGCGCCCGTCGGGTGAGGGGCCACGCACGAAGCGCCTCGTCCTTAGCCCCTCACCTTCCCATTGCGCTGCGCGCAATGGGCCCCTTCCTCTCCCGCGTGCGGGAGAGGAGTCGTTTTTCTCCTCAGAGGAAACCATGGCGACAGTGAAATACACCGACGAGCACGAGTGGATCAGCGTCGAGAACGGCGTCGGCACGGTCGGCATCACCGACTATGCCCAGGAGCAGCTCGGCGACGTCGTGTTCGTCGAGGTGCCGGAAGTCGGCCGCACCGTCGCCAAGGGCGAGGCGGTTGCCGTCGTCGAATCGGTGAAGGCCGCCAGCGACATCTACGCGCCGGCAGCGGGCGGGATCGTCGAGTCCAATGCCGCGCTCGCCGACGCGCCCGGCGACGTGAACCTGGAGCCGACCGGCAAGGGCTGGTTCTTCAAGATCAAGCTCGCCAATCCCAGCGAGCTCGACGGCCTGATGGACCAGGCCAAGTACGACGCCTTCGTGAAGAGCCTGGCGTAATCAGTCCCTCCCCCAACGCAGTTGGGGGAGGTGGCCGAAGGCCGGAGGGGGATCCGACGTGGTTTCTCAATCACGAACACCACGTCGGCTCCCCTCCGCCCCTTCGGGGCACCTCCCCACTGCGTGGGGAGGAAGATAAGTCGGAGTCTCCAATGCGCTATCTCCCCCTCACCGACGCCGACCGCCGCGAGATGCTGGCGACCATCGGTGCGCGGTCGATCGACGATCTCTTCCGCGACGTGCCGCCGTCGGTGCGCCTGCCGGGGCCGATCGCCGGCCTGTCCAACCACATGGGCGAGCTCGAGGTCGAGCGCCGGCTGGGCCGCATGGCGGCGCGCAACATCGCGGCGTCCGACGTGCCGTTCTTCGTCGGTGCCGGTGCCTACAAGCACCACGTGCCGGCCAGCGTCGACCACCTGATCCAGCGCGGCGAGTTCCTGACGTCGTACACGCCCTACCAGCCCGAGATCACCCAGGGCACGCTGCAGTACCTCTTCGAGTTCCAGACCCAGATCACCATGCTGACCGGCATGGAGGTCGCCAACGCCTCGATGTACGACGGCAGCACCGGCGCCTCCGAAGCCGTGCTGATGGCCAATCGCGTCACGCGGCGCAACAAGGCGGTGCTGTCGGGCGGCCTGCATCCGCACTATCGCTCGGTGATCGAGACCACGGCGCACTGGCAGGGCTTCCGCACTGCCGGCGCGCCGGTTGACGCCGACGGCGTCGAGGATCTCAGCACCCTCGTCGACAAGGACGTCTCCTGCGTCGTGGTGCAGAACCCCAGCGTGTTCGGCCATGTGCGTGATCTCACCCCGTTGGCCGAAGCCTGCCATGCCGCCGGCGCGCTGCTGGTGGTGGTGGTGACCGAGGTCGTGTCCTTGGGCCTGCTGACGCCGCCGGGCGACATGGGCGCCGACATCGTGGTGTGCGAAGGCCAGTCGCTGGGCGTCGGGCTGAATTTCGGCGGTCCCTATGTCGGCCTGTTCGCCACGCGTGAAAAGCTGATGCGCCAGATGCCGGGCCGCCTGGTGGGCGAGACCGTCGACGCCGACGGCAAGCGCGGCTTCGTGCTGACCTTGAGCACGCGCGAGCAGCACATCAGGCGGGAGAAGGCGACGTCGAACATCTGCACCAACTCCGGTCTGTGTGCGCTCGCCTTCACCATCCACCTGACCCTGCTGGGCGAGCGCGGCTTCACGCGCCTGGCCGAAATCAACCACGCCACCGCCGTGCGCGCCGCCGAGCGGTTGGCCAAGGTGCCGGGTGTGAAGGTGCTGAATGACGCCTTCTTCAACGAGTTCACCGTGATGTTGCCCAAGCCGGCAGGGCCGGTGGTCGAGGCCCTGGCCGCCCGGCGCATCCTGGCCGGCGTGCCGGTGTCGCGATTGATCCCCGATGCGCCGCTGTGCACCGATCTGCTGCTGGTGGCTGTTACCGAAACTGTGACGGATGCCGATATCGAGGCGCTCGCCACCGGTCTTGCCGAGGTGCTGTGATGGTTCAGTCGACCGATCTCTCGCAGGGCCGCAGCGGCACCGTTGCGATGTCCGCCGCCGCCGTCGAAACCTTCACCGGCAACCGCGGCCTGCAGCTCGAGGAACGGCTGATCTTCGAGTACGCACACGCCGATCGCAGCGGCGTCGACCTGCCCGAGCCGCCCAAGGTCAAGGAACGCCTGGGCGGCCTGCGCCGGCGCGGCGCCATCGGGTTGCCGGGCCTGGCCGAGCCGCAGGTGGTGCAGCACTACACGCGGCTGAGCCAGAAGAACTACGCCATCGACAGCGGGCTCTATCCGCTGGGCTCGTGCACCATGAAGCACAACCCGCGGCTCAACGAGCGCATGGCGCGCCTGCCCGGCTTCGGCGACGTGCATCCGCTGCAGCCGCAATCGACGGTGCCCGGCGCCATCGAGCTGATCGGCGAGCTCGCCACCTGGCTGACCACGCTCACCGGCATGCCGGCCGTGGCGATGTCGCCGGCCGCCGGCGCGCACGGCGAGATGTGCGGCATGATGGCAATCGCCGCGGCCCTGCGGGCGCGTGGCGAAGGCCATCGCAAGACCGTGCTGGTGCCGGAGTCGGCGCATGGCACAAACCCGGCGACGGCGGCGGCGTTGGGCTTCACCGTGAAGCCGATCGCGGCGACGTCGGACGGCCGCGTCGACGTTGCGGCTCTGAAGGCGGCGCTGGGGCCGGATGTGGCGGCGATCATGCTGACCAATCCCAACACCTGCGGCCTTTTCGAGCGCGACATCCGCGAGGTCGGCGACGCGGTATCGGCGGCCGGCGCCTACTTCTATTGCGACGGCGCCAACTACAACGCCATCGTCGGTCGCGTGCGGCCGGGCGATCTCGGCGTCGACTGCATGCACATCAACCTGCACAAGACCTTCTCGACGCCGCACGGCGGCGGCGGGCCGGGCTCGGGTCCGGTGGTGCTGTCGGCGCGGCTGGCGCCCTACGCGCCGCGGCCATGGGTCGTGCACGATGCCGGCGGCTGGCGCCTGGTCGAAGAGGGCAGCGCCGTCGGGGGCGAGCCGCTGGGCCGGCTGAAGGCGTTCCACGGTCAGATGGGCATGTTCGTGCGGGCGCTGGCGTACATGCTGAGCCACGGCGCCGATGGCCTGCGGCAGGTCGCCGAGGATGCGGTGCTGAACGCCAACTACGTCATGGCCCGCCTGCAAGGTGCGTTGACTCCGGCGTACGAGGGGCCGTGCATGCACGAGTGCCTGTTCGACGATGACTTCCTGAAGGACACCGGCGTCAGCACGCTCGATTTCGCCAAGGCGATGATCGACGAGGGCTACCACCCGATGACCATGTACTTCCCGCTGGTCGTGCATGGCGCCATGCTGATCGAGCCGACCGAGACCCAGAGCAAGCGGTCGCTGGACGAGTTCTGCGATGCCATGCTGCATCTGGCGCGCAAGGCGAAGTCGGGCACCGCCGCCGAGGAATTCAAGGCCGCGCCACGCTTCGCCCCGCGCCGGCGCCTGGACGAGACGCTCGCCGCCCGCAAGCCGGTGCTGCGCTGGCGTCCCACCAACCAGGGCCCCGGCGACGGCCCGTTGAAGCAGGCGGCGGAATAGGAATTCCCTTCTCCCCGCGAAGGCGGGGAGAAGGTGGCGCGAAGCGCCGGATGAGGGGCTTCGCGATCATGATCCAGGACTGCGGCTGGTAGTCGGTTCGCACGACCGCGAAGCCCCTCATCCGCCCTGCGGGCACCTTCTCCCCGCCCGCGCGGGGAGAAGGGAAGGCGCAGGACGGCGCCTGTCATTGACTCGCGGCGCTGCGGCGCCTTTCATGGGTCGAGGCGGATTCGTTGAACAGGCGAGGTGGGGGCCATGTCACCGCCGCCGCAGAATATTGACCTGCGGATTATCGAGACCATCCAGGACGCCGCGCTGCAGCCCGGGCTGTGGCGGCAGGTTCTCGAGCTGACGGCCCGCCGCGTCGGCGGCGTCGCCGGCAACATGTCGATCGAGGATCCGGTGCGTCAGACCGGGCTCTCGCTGGCCCGGTTCGGCTACGACCCGTCGTTCACCGATCGGTATGTACGCTACTACGGACGCCTCAACCCCATGATCCGGCGCAAGGCCGCCCTGCCGGTCGGCGCCACCGTGTCGACGTCGATGCTGATGCCATCAGATGAGTTCGCCAGGACCGAGTACTACAACGACTGGGTCCGGCCGCAGGGTTTTCATGGCGCGGTCGGCACGGTTCTGGGGCGACACGGCGCCAAGGTGACGTGGCTGGCGACGGTCTGGCCGCAGGGTGCGGGAGAACCGGCGCGGGACAACCTCGATGCGCTGGCCCGCCTGGTTCCGTACATGGTGCGATCGTTGCAGGTGATGCAGCGCCTCGATCTGGCGGTCCACCGCGAGGACGCCTTGCACGCCGCCTTGGCGCGCGTGGCACACGCGGTCATGCTGGTCGACCATCGGGGCCGACTGATGCATGCCAATGCGGCGGCCGAGGCGCTCTTGCAGGCACGGGAGCCGTTGGCGTTGTCACATGGACGGCTGATTGGCCGCGACGCGGGTGTGGACGCCGTGCTGCAGGCAGCATTGGCGCGCGCCGTCGCAGGCGGCGCCGATCCCGCTGGTATCGAGGAGTTCATCGTGCCGCGCGGCGGCCGGCGGCCCCTGCTGCTCACCGTCGTGCCCGTGAGCCCGGCCGGTCGGGAGCACGTGCCCGACCTGCATGCCACGGCCATCGTCTTTGCGGTCGATCCCGAGGCCCGACTGCCCCTGCGTGTCGATGCCGTCGTGCGGGCCTGTGGTTTGACACCGGCGGAGAGCCGTGTGCTGGCCGCGATCGTTGCGGGCCAGCGGCTGGAGGCCGTCGCGCAGCGGCTGGGTGTTGCGCGCGGAACCGTGAAGACCCACCTGGAGCGGATCTTCCTCAAGACC
>DATEIF010000498.1:0-5777 GCA_035279205.1 Vineibacter sp. | reverse complement strand
TAGTGGTTGGAGAGGTCGCAGAGATAGCTGACCTCCTCCGGCGCGATCGTCACCGGACCCGGCGCATACTCGTCAAGCTCGATGTCGGTGGTGCCGATCAGGGAGAAGTCGCGCTCGTAGGGAATGACGAACACGATGCGCTGGTCGCTGTTCTGCAGGATGAAGGCATGGTCGCCGTCGTGCAGCTTGGGCACCACGATGTGACTGCCCTTCACCAGCCGCACGCGCTTCTTGGTCTCGACGTGGCCGACATCGGAGAACCACTGCTTGACCCAGGGGCCCGACGCGTTGACCAGGCCGCGGGCGCGCACGGTGACGGAGCGGCCGGTGCCGACCTCCTCCAGCACGACCTCCCACACAGGATTGCCGGGCCGGTCCTCGACGCGGCGCGCGGCAACGCATTTGTGGCGGGCGAAAATGCGGGCGCCGCGGTTGCGCGCCGACTTCAGGTTGCCGATCACCAGGCGCGCATCGTCGACCCAGCCATCGGAATAAGCAAAGCCGAAGGAGAACGCCGGCTTGAGCCCGGCGCCATAGGGGCTCTTGCGCAGCTGCACGCTTTCGGTTTTCGGCAAACGCATGCGCCGGTCGAGGTGGTCGTAGATGAACAGCCCCAGCCGCAGCATCCAGCGCGGCCGCAGATGCGGCTCGTGCGGCAGCACGAAGCGCAGCGGCCGGGCCAGGTGGGCCATCTTGGCCAGCAGCAGCTCGCGCTCCTTCAGCGCCTCGCGCACCAGCCGGAACTCGTAGTGCTCGAGATAGCGCAGGCCGCCATGGATCAGCTTGGACGAGGCCGAGCTGGTGGCGCTGGCGAAATCGTTCATTTCGCACAGCCCGACCTTCAGGCCGCGACCGGTGGCGTCACAGGCGATACCGGCGCCGTTGACGCCACCGCCGACGACGAACAGATCGAGCATTTCGGGAGCTTCAGGAGAATCAACAGACATCGTAAGAGAATTGTAACGTGTTAAGTGCAGCGCGGCGACGCCGGGATGACATTATGTCTCGATCTCGACGAACAGCGGGTAATGGTCGGACGCCGGTGTCGTGTCGTCGATCCAGGCCCGCCGGACGCGATCCGCGAGATCGGCCGTCACGAAGCAATGGTCGATCCGGCCCTCGCCCGGAAAGCTGTCGCGGTCCTCGGCATTGCCGGCAGCGATCCAGGCATCGATCAGCCCGTCGCCAGACGCGACTCGACCCATCACCGGGTGCAGATCGCCACAGATCACCGGATACTCGGGATCGGTGTGCGTGAAATTGAAGTCGCCCATCACGACCGCCGATGCCGGTATCGCCGGCGCCGGTTCGCCGAAGACGAACAGGTCGGACGCCTTGTTGTCCCAGGCACCGCCGCGGCGGGCGGCGCCATGCACCAGATCCAGCACCATCGCGATCTGCGGCAGGCGCTGGCGCGGCGTCAGATGGGAGAGATGCAGGCTGTAGACGCGCACCCCACCGGTGGGCGCCGCAATCACCGCCTCGACCACGCCGCGCTGCAGATCGAACTGTGGTGCCAACAGGGCGGTCTTGGGCAGGAGGTGTCCGCGGGCCTCGCGGATCGGCCAGCGCGAGAGCACGGCATTGCCGAAGGTGCGCCGGCGATTGGTGATCCGGCCGTCGGCACCGACTGCGCTCGCATCGCCGTCGAAGGCGCCGTGGAACCACACGTAGCGGTTCAGGCGGTCGGCGATCTCGGCGGCCTGGTCGGCGAAGCCGTTCAGGGCCCAGCCCTGCACCACTTCCTGCAGGCAGATCACGTCGGCACCGGCCACCACGTCGGCGATGCGCCCCACGTCGTAGCGGTGATCGCGGCCCAGCCCGTAGTGGATGTTGTAGTTGGCGAAAAGCATCAAACGCGTACCGTGGACGATTATTTTCCATCTTCGCTCGGGCAGGCGCGAAGGGATGAGGGAAAGCCGACAGTATCGTGCGGACGGTCGATCGCAAACCGGTTCGTGGTTTCGTCCGATGGTTCCAACCGCTTTCGATCGAACTTGGGAGCGCGGGTGTCTCACCCATACGCGCGAATCTTGGCGCGGTTGCAGCCACCAACCTCATCCTGAGGAGGCCGCGCAGCGGCCGTCTCGAAGGATGGGCTGCAGGCGCAGTCCTGAAAGCCATGTGATCTCCGCATCTGCGCCGTTACCCACCCTTCGAGACGCGGCCCTGCGGGCCGCTCCTCAGGGTGAGGTTCCTGCCTGTGCGCGTTGCACCAAGACATGAGCGGGCCAGAGGCCCGCGCTCCCAGGCGCCTGTCATGCCGCCGAGGGTTGGGCTGTCCCATCAATACTGTTGCGCAATTGCGCGAACTGCGCGCGTTGGCGCAACCGGCGCCGAGCACGCCTGCTGAGCGGCGCCGGCCCGTGGTTACCCGCGCGGACTTCCGTCGCAGTCATCGTCAGATCCATATCCGTGTCGGGCCTCGGCGTGCCGGCACCCGTGGCGGCGATTTCGTTTGCGGGAATTGCGAAAACGACGGCATCTGCATCCGGCGCGACACGCTCGCCGGCTGCCTGAAGTTCAGGCGATGCGCCATCGCCCTCCTCCGTCGGATCATTCTCACCGATCGGTTGCCCTGCGGTGGCGACAGGTGCGTGCGAATCGCATGCGGAGATTGCGGAAACAGGAAGAGCGGCCTCATCTCGAGCGGCCTCCCTGGGGGCGCCCGCCGTCTCGGCACCCCAGAGGGCGGGATGCACCTGCCAGCGCCGGCGGCGACGGCCGCGGCCACCCTTGGCCGGTGCCACCGGCTGCAGCCAGCCGCCGTCGACGAGATCGTCGATCAGCCGTTGGGTGCCGGCGGCGTCCAGTGTCTGCGACAACGCTTCGCGGCGGATGTGCTCGCGCGATACTTCAGGCATGCGCTGTGCCGCCAGCCAGCGCAGCACGTGGCGTTGACGGCTCTCGTGCTCACCGCCGGCACCGGCGATGCGGAACGTCGCCTGCGCGTGCGGCCACAGGTAGACGCGCCACAGCCGTGCTGCCGCGTCGATGGCCCATGCCGGCACATGCTCCGGCTCGGCCGCGCCCTGCCGGCTCGCCGCCCAGTCCAGGAAAGTCAGCACGCCCGCCAGCCGCAGCACCTGGCTGGGCCCCTTGCCCCACCACGCCGCCGCCTTGCCGGCGAGTTCGGGCATCGACACATGGTGCGCCTGGCGGAAATCCTCGAAGGCGGCATGCGCTTCACGCGCCAGCGGCAGATCGCGTAGTCGCCACGGCTGGCCGCACAACCGTCCCAAGGCGGACACCGCCTCGCGCGTCACGACATCGTCTTCTTCCGACAGCGGCCGACGAGCCCCTGTCGCCGCCGGGCGCACGAACAGGAAGCGCGCCAGCACGCCGCCGTCGTCGCGGGTCAGAGCCGGCACCAGCGCGTCAGGATGCGTCGTGCCCAGGATCGGGAGCGACGGGTAGTCAAGCTCGACCGTCTTGCCGCGCCAACCCAGATCCAGGCTGCGCTGGCACCACGCGGACAGCCAGAACGCGTGCGCGCTGCCGTCGCGCGTGCCGCGGGCCATGTGCGAGAGCCAACCGCCGTGCTCGTCGCGCACCAGCAGCACGCCCTGCGGCTCGGCCTCGCGCAGCACGCCCAGCACGGCGTCGAGGGTCGTGCCGTTGGTGAACAGCGGCGCCGAGGCATCGCGCCCGTCCGGAGTCTGTTGCCCACGCCGGCGCTGGTGCCACAACGTCCGCAGCAGGCCGCACGCCGCCTCCACCGCCGGCGTCTTGCCGCACGAGGGTGGCCCGACCAGCGCCGTCCACAGGATGCACGGCTCCACCCATCCCGGCGCCGGCATGACCCGGCGGTCGCAGACGAGGCTGCCTGCCGCGGTCAGCAGCGAGAGGGCCACGTAGTCGGCCGGCGCGCCCGTGCTCGCCACAGCGGCCTCGGTCCACGCGCGCCAGAGGGGTGGCAGCACGTCCAACGGAAAGGGCGGCGGTGCACCCGCCTGGTCGTCGAGATGACCGAGGTCCAACCGGGGCCACGCCTCGACGGGAGCGGGTAGGGGCAAATGCGGAGTCTCGAAGGTGTGCGCGTTCATGACTTCGCCCCTGGCGTTCGCTGGACAGGGTATATGTTCGCGAATCAGATATAATACTGTTTGAAACAAATCAAGAACAAAATGCAATGCCTCCCGCCCCTAAGGGCAGACGTCACACCACAGGTTCGAATCGGGTCGGGCGCGCCATTTCGGTACAAAACTGGGCACTCCAAAACCTGCCGTTTTTGCGCTTGAGGCGGCGACAAGCGTGCGCAGGAGCACGCTTTTCGACCCCATGATGCGAACTTCTTTCGTATCCGCTTCCACGCGCTGGGCCAAGGCGCGGAGGTGGTCGCGGCGGTAGCCGCCCGACTCGGTCCGCATGCGCCTGCGGGCCTGGGTGGCAAAGGTCTTGAGTGCCTGGGGTGTCATGCTCGGCCCAGCCCGATCGAGCGCGCCCTCGGCCCGCTCTGCGTCAGCGCGGGCCTGATCGCGGACGGACTTCAGCTCGGTCACGCGCTCCTTGAGCATCGGGTCTGATACATCGGCGATCCCGTTCTCGATGGCGTCGTACAGCCGCCAGAGCTTAGCTTCCGCCTCGGCCGCGCGCTTGCGCAATTCGGCAATATGCGTCGTTCGGCGCTCGGCACGTTCTTTCCGGCGATGGAGGACTGCCGAGAGGACTTCCTCTAGGCGTTTGGGGTGCAAAAGCCGCTGCTCGATGTGGTCAGCCACCACGCCATCGAGCTTTTCCATCGGAACGGTGCGGCCCTTGCAGCCGGTCTCGCCCTGCCGGGCCTTGGTCGAGCACGTGTAATACCTGTATCGCCCGCTCTTCCCGGTCCTCAGTGTCATCGCGCCACCGCAGGCAGCGCAATCATGGCCGGACATTGTCCCGAACGCGCGCAGCGAAACGCTGGGGTGCGAAAGATTGCGCTTGGGATATTGATTCCAGATGCCTTTTTCGTTGAAGCGACACCAGGGCCTTTCGCGAGGTGCCGTTACGGTGCCGGACAAAGCAGTGTGCAGACAAACACTTACGACTCCCGACGGCTCGGAGCGACGGCGTCGCTTTTATCTTGCCGTCCTAGTCGGGCGAGATCTGCGCCCCAGCTCTCGGTCGGGTGACGTCGGATATTGTCGATAGCGGACGAGAAGGCGGACTCGGCAATATCGACGCGAATGACCCGAGGCGGACATTGCGGCGGTAGAACTTGAAGGGGTAGCATTGGAGAAGATTTAGGCACGGGGCGCATGTCAATCGAAAAGCCCGAATATCGAAAAAAAAGGAGGAGGCAGCCGAGGTCAGCGAAGGCGTGCTGTACGCGAGCCTGCTGTCAACGAGGCGAAGGCGTGGGGAGCGACTTATGTCTGACAAATATGCCGTGGTCGGCAATCCGATCGACCACACGAAATCGCCGCTGATCCATCTCAGCTTCGCAAAAGAGACCGGGCAGACTATCGACTACGTCGCCATTGAAGCTCCTGTCGGCGGCTTCAGCGACGTGGTGGACAGGTTTCGGCGCGTAGGCGGCCTGGGCCTCAACATCACCGCTCCGTTCAAGATGGATGCGTTCGCGTATTGCACCGTTCTCAAGGAGCGCGCCCGGCTCGCTGGTGCCGTCAACGCGATGAAGTTCGAGGCAGACCGGGTGACCGGAGAGAACTTCGACGGCATCGGCCTTACCAACGATATCACACGCAATCTCGGCTGCTTGATGCAGGGGCGCCGGGTAGCGCTGCTCGGTGCGGGTGGGGCTGCACGAGGCGTCGTGCTGCCGTTCCTCGAAC
>DATEIF010000497.1:0-2007 GCA_035279205.1 Vineibacter sp. | reverse complement strand
TACATGCCGGCGGCGTGGGACTACGACAAGGTCCGGCCGTTCCTGATGGAGTCGGGCACGCTGATCACCGCCAAGGAAGCGGTGCGGCGGGTGCTGATCCTGGAGAATCCGGCGATGCCGGGCAGCGCCTGCATCACGCCGACGCTCTATGCCGGCCTGCAGCTCATCCTGCCGGGCGAGGTGGCGCCCAGCCATCGCCACACCCAGTCGGCGCTACGCTTCATCGTCGAGGGCGAGGGTGCCTATACCGCGGTCGACGGCGAGCGCACCATCATGCGCGAGGGCGACTTCGTCATCACCCCGACCTGGACGTGGCACGACCACGGCAACGACTCGTCGAAGCCGATGGTCTGGCTCGACGGGCTCGACATCCCGCTGGTGGCGATGTTCAACGCGGGCTTCGCCGAGAACGGCGCCGAGGACGAGCAGGCCGTGACGGCGCCGGTCGGCACGTCGGACGCCAGGTTCGCGAGCGGCCTGCTGCCGGTCGACTGGAAGCCCGCGAAGCAGACCTCGCCGATCTTCAACTATCCTTATGCGCGCACGCGCGAGGCGCTGGCCGGACTCGCCAAGGCCGGTGCGCCCGATGCCTGCCACGGTTACAAGCTGCGCTACGTCAATCCGGCGAGCGGCGGCGCCCCGATCGCCACTATGGGCACCTTCATGCAGCTCCTGCCCAAGGGTTTTACAACCCAGCCCTATCGCAGCACCGACGGGACCATCTTCTCGGTGGTCGAGGGCGAAGGCGAGAGCACGATCGGCGACAAGACCTTTCGCTGGAAGAAGCGCGACCATTTCGTCGTGCCGAGCTGGGCCAGAGTCGTCCACAAGGCCACGAGCGAGGCGGTGCTGTTCTCCTTCTCCGACCGTCCCGTGCAGGAACGGCTCGACCTCTGGCGCGAGGATCGCGGCAGGAAATAGAAGCCGGCGGTCAGGCCGTGCGCCGTTGCGCCGCCACGGAGCCGGCGCACTGGTCGGTGTTCATCAGCGGCCGCAGCTTGAGGTCGTAGGCATCGGCATATTCCGCGCGGTCGTTCGACAGATAGACGAACAGGCTGCAGGCATCGGACTGGTAGCGCAGAACGCGCGTGCCGGCGTCCTTTCGATCGAGCGCCGGTATGCCGAAGGTCGCGCGCAACTGCCGTTCGTCCATGCCCTTGATCTGGCTCACCGGGATCGGCCGACCGGCATTGGCCGAACGGAAGATCCCATGCTCGTTGCCCGAGAGCGAATAGGGCGGGCTGGACTCCGAGACGCAGCCGGCGAGAAGAAGCGAGGCCGCGACGAGAGGCCAGAAGGCAGATTTCATGGCCGGCGAGTCTAGCGCGGAGCGGGCGGTGGATTGAAGCGCCGGCCGGGCGGCGGGGGCGGCGTGAGCGTTTGTGCCACATGCACCATGGCTGCCGTCCCGACGACCGGCACGATCAGGTTCACGATCGGGATTGTCCCCAAGAAGGCGATGACGATGCCGGTCGCCCATAGGGTGCCGGTGTTGGCCCGCCGCCAGGCCTTCACCTCGGCTGGCTTCATGCGCCGCAGCGCCACCTGCTCGTAATAGAGGCGCCCGGTCAGCCAGCCGTTCAGCGCATAGAACAGGATAGCGCCCGTGCCGAAGAACAGCAGGGCGAGGAGATAGGGCACGAGCAGGACGAGGTTGAGCGCGATCAGTACGATCAGGAACACCAAGCCGGTCCAGATTCCGGTCCAGATCGGTATCCCGTGCGCCTTGCCAAGCCTCGGATAGTAGGCGCTTTCGACGATGTCGGCGATGCGCTCGATGAAGATCGAGATCACGACGCCGAAGCTTGCGGGGAACAGCAGCAGCGCCAGCACCAGCACTGCACCGCCACCCAGCCAGCGGATGGCGCTGTTGAGCCAATCCCATTGGAAATGGACGAACGACTGCAGCGCCCACCAGGCGACGCCGACGATCGCCGCCTGCAAAAGGAGCGAAAGCAGCAACGACTGCCAGACGACGCTGCGCAGCCGCGGGTCGCCCAGTTGCTG
>DATEIF010000496.1:0-2254 GCA_035279205.1 Vineibacter sp. | reverse complement strand
TGCCTGATAATGCCCCTCGTCTCGGACGAAGCGGTCAAAGTAGTCTACATGCCAGAAAGGACCGCTGCGTTCGAGGTGGCGGTTGGCCATCCGGGCCACATATTGTTTCCATGAAGCAACGGCCGCTCCCAATCCATGGCCATCGAGCATTTCAACCATGGTATGAACGTGATTGGGCATGATGCACCAGGCTAGCAGTCGGTAGCGTTGACTATCGAAATGGAGCAGCCCGGCCTCCATCAATCCAGCCACGACAGGATCGCGTAACCAACACGCGCCAATGCCCTTATCCAGGAGTATCTCAAACCTGCTCGTGCCTTCCGGATCATCCAGAACTTGTTTTGCGACATGCGCGGGTAAACTGTCCGCAAGCCTGAAGGTTACAGTCTGAACAAGACACGGTGTGTCATAGTGCGGGAGATAACCGCGCGAATGCCACCCTTTTGGTTCACTCATTGCGCCATTCTAGGCGCAGCCTAAATTACATTGAAGAGAAGAGCGCCGCTGGAGCGGCGCGGTCCGACCCTTCACCAGCCAGGACGCCATCTTTGACAACCGCCTCCCCTTCCCCCGCCGATCCGCGGTCGTGGCTTACCACCACGCCGAAGGGGCTGTATTGCGTGCCGGGCGGCTTCTTTGTCGATCCGGCGTGGCCGGTCGAAAAGGCGGTGGTCACGCACGGCCATGGCGACCATGCCCGGCCGGGCCATGGTGCCGTGCTGGCGACGCGCGAGACGGTCGAGATCATCAAGGTCCGGCTGGGTCCCGAATCGGTCGGCACCTTGCAGGGCGTACGCTACGGCGAGACGACGCGTATCGGCGAGGTCGACGTGCGGCTGGTGCCGGCCGGTCACATCCTGGGCAGCGCCCAGGTCGTGCTCGACTGGCGCGGCACGCGCATCGTGATCTCCGGTGACTTCAAGCGCCGGTCCGACCCGACCTGCCCGCCGTTCGAGCCGGTGCCGTGCGACGTGTTCGTCACCGAGGCGACGTTCGCACTGCCGGTCTTCCGTCACCCGCCCGACACGCAGGAGATCGCGCGCCTGCTGGGCTCGCTGCGCACGTTCCCGGATCGCACGCATCTCGTCGGTGTCTACGCACTGGGCAAATGCCAGCGCATCATCTGCCTGTTGCGCGCCGCCGGTTACGATCGCCGCATCTGGTTGCATGGCGGACTGATGTCGATGTGCGAGCTGTACCAGCGCCACGGCATCGATTTCGGCGATATCGCCCCCGTCAACGACGCCGGACCGATCCGGCGCAACGACCTCTTCCAGCACGAGACCTTCAAGAACGCCATCGTACTCTGCCCGCCCTCGGCCTTGAGCGATCGCTGGACGCGGCGCTTCTCCGAGCCGCTGCCGGTGGCGGCTTCAGGCTGGATGCGCGTGCGCGCCCGGGCACGACAACGCGGTGTCGAGCTGCCGCTGGTGATTTCCGACCACGCCGACTGGGACGAGCTGCTGCAGACTGTGCGCGACGTGCAGCCGACGATGGTGTGGGTCACGCACGGGCGCGAGGATGCGCTGGTGCATCAGGTGCAGGCGATGGGCGTCGGCGCCGAGGCGCTGCACCTCGCCGGTCGCGACGAGGAAGAGAGTTGATGCAGCGCTTCGCCGAGCTGCTGGATTCGCTGGCTTTCCAGCCTGCCCGCAACGGCAAGCTGCGGCTGATGACCGACTACATGCGCAGCGCGCCCGATCCCGATCGCGGCTATGCGCTGGCAGCACTCACCGGCACGCTGGAGTTGCCCAACGCCAAGCCGGCGCTGCTGCGCGGGTTCGGCACGCAGCGCCTGGGCGAGACGCTGTTCATGCTGAGCTACGACTATGTCGGCGACCTTGCCGAAACCCTGGCGTTGATCTGGGAGCCCGCGGACACGGTCGGCGTCGGACACAACAGGCCACCACCGTCGCTATCGGAGGTCGTCGAGACCTTGCGGCAGGCCAGCAAGCGCGAGACGCCGCAGTTGCTGGAGCGCTGGCTCGACGCCCTGGATGCAACCGGCCGCTGGGCCCTGCTCAAGCTGGTGACCGGCGCTCTGCGCGTCGGTGTCTCGGCACGGCTCGCCAAGCAGGCGGTCGCCGACCTCGGCAAGGTCGAGATCGATGTCGTCGAAGAGGTCTGGCACACCTTGGAACCGCCCTATCAGGCGCTGTTCGACTGGCTCGAGGGACGCACACCGCGTCCCGATCCCGGCGCCGCGCCGGTGTTCCGGCCGGTCATGCTGGCGACGGCGCTGGAAGATTCCGAT
>DATEIF010000495.1:0-7449 GCA_035279205.1 Vineibacter sp. | reverse complement strand
TATTATATAAAATATCTCAAGTAAAAATATAACCCTGCCATCGCGAGATCCTCATCCTTGCTCTTAGGGTTGATGTCTTGCTTGGCGTGCAGTGGAGACCAGGGCGCGCGCGCTTGCTTGCAGAAGCGGGATTGCCTCGCCGCTCGAAAGCACTTGAGAACTCACGAATGCCCCATTGATTAGCAACGATAATTGCCCGGCCAGTTCATCTGGGCGCTGAACCTGCAACCGCTCCGCGATGCCCTGTAGGCGCCGTCGCATCTCTCGCTTGTGAACGAGGGCCACCTGACGCGCCGGATGATCGGCATCGGGAAACTCCGCCGCGACATTGAGCTGTGGACAGCCTCGATAATGCGGCCGCCCGACCCGCTCGCCGATCCAGTGAAGATGGGCTTCCAATTCGGCGACCGGGTCCGCCTGATGGCGTCGGGCGACCTCGTCCCAGTGGCCCCAGAAGTCCTCATCCTCGCGCTGCAGGAAGGCTGCGATCAGGTCGTCCTTGGTGCGGAAGTGACGGTAGAGGCTGGTCTTGGCGACAGCTGCCTTCTCCACGATCAGGTCGACACCGACGGCGCGCACCCCATGGCGATAGAACAGCGCCGACGCCGTCGCGAGCACCCGGTCCCTCACCTCTACCGGGGTGCCGGGCGTATCCGCCGTCTGCGCGTTGTCGAGCGGGTTGGACATGGCGACCTCCTCGCAGCTTTCGTATCACGCCGGCGCTTGACTCACTACAGACCTGTTCGTAGTGTTACGAAACATACAGGTCTGTATCGTCTGGGAGGAGACCGTGCAACAACCGGAGCCAGGGTCAGGACAAGGACGGGCCGTCGCCGTCTTCGGTGCGCTGGGACACACCGGGCGGTTCGTCGTCGCAGCGCTGCTACGCCATGGGTTCGCGGCGATCGCCATTGGCCGCGACCGGGTGGCGCTGTCGGCATCGGGGTTTGAACCGCGCGGCGTTGCGGTCAGGGCGGCCAGCGTCGACGATCCCGCGTCGCTCGACCGCGCGCTGGCCGGTGCCACGGCGATCATCAACTGCGCCGGCCCATTCCTGGATACGGCCGAGGCCGTGACCGCGGCCGCCCTGCGCGCCCGCATTCACTATCTCGACGTGTCAGCCGAGCAGGCGAGCGCGCAGGCGACATATGTGCGGTGCCATGGCGCTGCCCGCGATGCCGGCGTCATCGTCATGCCGGCGATGGGCTTCTACGGCGGTCTCGCCGATCTGCTGGCGACGGCGGCCGTCGGCGACTGGGACCATGCCGACGCGATTCACATCGGGATTGCGCTCGACAGCTGGCGGCCGACACGGGGCACGCGAATCACCGGCCAGCGCAACACTGCCCCACGGCAGGTCATCCGCGACGGGAAACTGTCGCCGCTCGTCGGGTCACAAACATCGTGGGACTTCGCGGATCCGTTCGGCCGCCAGGAGGTCACCGAGCTGCCGTTCTCGGAGGTGCCGCTGATTGCGCGCCATCTTCGGGTGACGGAACTGCGCACCTATCTCAACCATGCGCCATTGCGTGACCTGCGCGATACCACGACCCCGCCGCCCACGGCCGCCGACGACAGCGGACGATCGACGCAAACGTTCCTGGTCGACGTGATCGCCCGCAAGGGTAGCCAGACGCGGCGCGCGACGGCGCTGGGGCGTGATATCTATGCTGTCACGGCGCCGCTGCTCGTCGAAGCTGTTCGCCGCATTCTCGATGGCCAGGCGCGCGGCAGCGGCGCCCTCGCCCCCGGCGATGTTTTCGACGCGAGGGACTATCTGCGCGCCCTGTCCCCCGAGCCTCTGACAATCGCCATTCCGGGCAAATAAATGAAGGTGAAGGCGCCGACGCCGGATCGTGGAACGCGACACCGCGATCCGGTCCCGTCGGCCTTGGCGCGATCCCGATGCGCTATTGATCGATCTGAGGCTCAACGAGCCTCGCCAGGTTTCGCAGCGACTCCTGCCAGCCGAGATAGCAGGCCTCGAGTGGAATGGCATCCGGCACGCCGGCCTGCACGATATCCACCTCGGTGCCGACCGATACCTTCTTCAGCGTGACCGTCACCTGCATCTCGCCAGGCATGTTGGGATCGTCGAACTTGTCGGTGTAGCGCAGCCGTTCACCCGCGACGAGCTCGAGATATTCGCCGCCGAACGCGTGGCTTTCGCCCGTGGTGAAGTTGCGGAAGGACAGTCTGTGTGTGCCGCCGACTCGCGGCTCCAGATGGTGCACGGTGCAGACAAAGCCGTTGGGCGGCAGCCACTTCGCGAGCGCATCCGCTTCGAGGAACGCGCGATAGACCTTCTCCGGGCTGGTTGCCAGAACACGGTGCAGGCGTACGGTATTGGGCATGACAGTTTCCTATGAATTGCTGATGGCCAGAGGACGAACGAGGCTTGGTCAACCCGACACGGGATCTCTGATTTTTCGCAAGCGCCCGTCTACACTCCACCAGCTTCCGTCACAGGAGGAACCACCGTGGTGAGCAGGAATTCCTTCAAGTTCGTGATGCTCCCGCCGCAGACCGACACGAGCCGCGGTTGGGCCAAGCGCCTGGCCGAAGCGGTGCCGGAGGCGCACGTGGTCGTTGCCGAGGACGCCGACACCGCCGCGCGCGAAATCGTCGATGCAGAAGCCGCCTTTGGCTGGCTCGGCAAGGAGCTCTTGGCGAAGGCCACGAAATTGCGCTGGCTGCAGGCGCCTCAGGCAGCGCCGGCGGCGGGCTACTATTATCCCGAGCTGATCGACCATCCGGTGCACGTCACGAACTTTCGCGAGATCTTCAACGACCATATCGGCGCCCATATCCTGGCCTTCGTCCTGGCCTTTGCCCGTGGGCTGCATGTGTTCATTCCGCAGCAGCTGCGCCGCGAGTGGAAGAAAAGCCCGCTGGAGACCGGCGATGTCGTGCATTTGCCCGAAGCGACGGCCCTGATCGTTGGCGTCGGCGGCATCGGTGCCGAAGCCGCGCGCCTGCTGGCGACTTTCGGCGTGACCGTGCTGGCAACCGATGCGCGCCGCACGGCGGCGCCTGACGGTGTGGCTGAGCTGCATCCGCCCGATGCACTGGACGACCTGCTGCCACGCGCGGACTTCGTGATCCTGACGGTGCCGCATACGCCGGCGACCGAGGGTTTCTTCAACCGCGCCCGCTTCCAGCGCATGAAACGGACGGGGTTCTTCATTAACATCGGCCGCGGCATGACGACCAGGCTGGATGACCTGGTCGCATCGCTGCAAGCGGGCGAAATCGCCGGTGCCGCGCTCGACGTCTACGAGCAGGAGCCACTGCCGCGTGAGCATCCGCTATGGACGCTGCCCAACGTCCTGCTCACGCCGCACATGGCCGGACACGGGCCATACCTCGACGAGCGTCGGTTCGACATCATGGCAGACAACTGCCGCGCCTTCGCCACGGGGCGCCCACTGCGCAATCAGGTCGACAAGGCATCCTGGTTCTGAACGCGGGCGGACAGACCACAGGATGCGGTGGTTCGGCCAGTCCGTCATGTCGAGCGCAGCAAGACATCTCCTGAGAACGGAGTCGCCGTTCGCGGGAGATCCCTCGCTACGCTCGGGATGACAGTTTGATCGAACTACTCGGATGACAGGTGTGTCCGCTAGCCGCGGTGCAACGCGCAGATCTTGTTGCCGTAGGGATCGCGCAGGTAGGCAAGATACAGCTTCGCGCCACCAGCACCCTCACGCAAACCGGGCGGATCCTCGATGCTCTTGCCGCCGTTTGCGACACCCGCATCGTGGAAGGCCTGCACCTTCTCGGGGCTGTCACAGGCAAAGCCGATCGTGCCGCCATTGGCATGTGTCGCGCTCTTGCCATCGATCGGCTTCGTGAGGCCGAACGTGCCGGTCTGGGTACGATAGAAGACCCGCCCTCTCGGATCGGTCTTGCCCTCCGCAATGCCGATGGCGCCGAGCACCGCATCGTAGAACTTCTTCGACGCGGCGACGTCGTCCGCGCCAACAAAAATGTGAGTGAACATCGGCTCCTCCCTTTGGCCAATACTCCGGCGATCGAGACTTGAATGAGCACGCCGGCGCGAATCGATTGTACGAACCGGCGTGCCCGCTTCACGGTCGTTGCTGACAACCCTCCCATGCGGGCGCGGCCGCTTGCGGTGGTCCCGTCAGACTGTCATCCCGACAACTGCAGCCCGCGATGTCGAAAGACTATTCCGGCTTGAGGCCGATCTCCTTCAGCACGGCCAGCATCACCTCGCTGTCGCGCTTGAAGCGAGCGTTGGTCGCCTCGAAGCTGAGCGGCCCGACGATCTGATAGTTCTTGAGAAGCTGCTTCACCTTCTCATCGGTGCCCGCCTCGATCAGCGTGTCGGAAAGCGTCTTGACGATATCCTTGGGCGTCGCGGCCGGGACGGCGAAGGCGGCGAACGCCCGCGTCTCGTAGGAGCTGCCGACCGCGCCCTGCTCCGTCATCGTCGGTACGTCCGGATAGGACGGCAGCCTGTCGCCCACGACGGCAATCATCTTGCCGCGCCCGGAGGCGATGACCGATACCGCCGCGGCGGGACTGCCCGACGCGCCGTCGAGCTGCTGTGACGCGACGTCGGCGAACATCGCCGCCTCGCCGCGATACTGCACCACCTCGACCTTCAGTCCATACTGCTTGGCCATCGTCTCGATCAGCACGTGCGGCGTCGAGCCGGGGCCGTAGGCGCCCCAGTTCAGCTTGTCGACCGTCTTGGCGTAGTCGAGGAACTGCTTGAGGTTCGTGGCGCCGGTCTTCTCAGCCGCCACCACCGGTCCGCCGATGCTGGTCGTCATCGTCAGGTAGGTGAAGTCCGTCTCCGGATCGTACGGCAGATCCTTCACCGTGACGCGATTCTGGATCAGCGACGAGGAGATCGTACAGAGGATCGTGTGGCCGTCGGGCGCCGCGCGTTTGACATCGGCGACGCCGATCGTGCCGCCGGCACCGCTCTTGTTGTCGACCACGACGGACTGGCCGAGCTTGCGCGAGAGGAAATCGCCGAAAGAGCGCGCGATGCCGTCGGTCTGGCCGCCGGCCGGATACGGCACGACGATACGAATCGGCTTCGACGGAAAGGCGCTCTGCGCCGAAGATGCCGTGAACAGGGCGGGTGTCGCCAGAGCCCCCATACCGGCCGCGATGAGGCGGCGTCGCGTCGAATTCAACAATCTTCTCCCATGCTCGCGTGATCCACGGGAGAACACTTAGCGCCGGGTCGTATCACCGTCTACGATCACGCACTCGATGTGTTCAGTTCCTCACCGCCTCGCGGAACAGCGTGGCGAGCGGGGTCACGCCGCGCGCCGTGCTGACACGACCAGCGCGGCACCTGCGAGAAAGAATCCCGACGCCAGCCAGAAGATGCCGTCGAGCGCGACCCAGTCGACGATGAGCCCGCCCACCGCCGCGCCCAGCGCGATCGAGATGTTGAAGATGGCGGACCACAGGGAGGTGGCGGCCTCGGCCGTATCCGGCGCCGACTTCATGATCCAGTTCTGAAGGCTGACCGACACGCCGCCCCAGAATACGCCCCACAGGGCGAGCACGGCGATGCCGCCCTCAGGCGTGCGCCCCAGCAACGCGAACGCCACCATCACTGCCATCAGCGCGACGTTGATCGCGAGCAGGGTGCGTGTCGCATCGCGTCCGGCGGCGGCGCCGGCGATGAAGTTGCCGAACAGCCCCGCGGCACCGTAGGCCAGCAACAGCGGGCCAATCAGGGCGACGCCGATGCCGGACATCGTCTGCAGCGCCGGGCTGACGAAGGTGTAGGCGCCGAACTGCCCCACCACCATCAGGAACGTGGCGATGAGGCCGCCCCGCACGCCGGCGATATGCCATTGCTCCCGCAGCTGGCGTACGCTCACCGGCCTGGTCGGCGGCAGCGCCGGCAGAAAAAGAGAGAGCGCCACGAACACCACCAGGCTGAGCCCGGCCACGGCGGCGAACGCCGTGCGCCAACCGCCGATCTCGCCCAGCAACGTCCCCGCCGGGATGCCCAGGATGGACGCCGCGCCAATGCCGCCGAAAATCAGCGCCGTCGCGCGCGGCACGGACGCCGGCGGCACCAGCCGCATCGACAGCCCGCCGGCGATCGACCAGAAGCCGCCAATGCAGATGCCGACCAGGATTCGCCACGCCAGCAGAATGGTAAAGCTCGGCGCCAGGAACGAACCGAGGTTCGCCACCACCAGCAACGCCACGAGGCCCGCCAGCAGCTTGCGACGATCGAGGCTGCCGGCGGCCAGGGGCACCAGGAACGACGCGAATGCCGCAACCACGCCCGGCAAGGTCACCATGAGCCCGGCTTGTCCTTCGCTGACGCCGAAGGTGCCGCTGACCAGGGTCAGCAGCCCTACCGGTAGCATCTCCACCGTGACCAGGGTGAAAATCCCCAGCGCCGCCGCGGCCACGGCGATCCAGGCCCTGGCGGATGCGCGAGCGCCCGCACCAACGGACGAAGGACAACTCAAACTCTGATCCATGCGCGCTGCTTCCTTCGTCTATCGAATACGCTGTCATCCCGGGCGCTCGGGATGACGACGAGATGGGGTCGCCCACGCCGCATCTGAAGGCTTTGAAACCGCAGGGAGGCCATACGACATTGCGGGGGCACCGTCGATGGATGCGTATGCACAGGCCAGGGCGTGAACGGAAGTTGCCTAGCGTCCGGAAGCGGCGGTGGCTTGCCCGAAATAGGCGCGCTCCAGCCGACTCGGCAGATCGTCGTCACCCGTGCGGGCTTCCAGCACAATCGCTCCCCGTGCGAGCGCATAGACGCGATCAGCCACCGCCAGCGCCTTCTCGATCAACTGCTCGACCAGCAGAACCGCAGTGCCGCCGGCCTGCAACTGCGCCACGGCGGCAAGGACGCGATCCACCAAGACGGGGGAAAGCCCGGCTGAGGGCTCGTCGAGCATCAGCAGACGCGGACGGCGCACCAGGCCCTGGGCCACCGCCAACATCTGCTGTTGCCCACCCGAGAGCGTACCGGCGCGATCGTTCCGCTTGACGGCGATTTCCGGAAAGAAGGTCAACGCTTCATCGACGTGTGCCGTGCGCTCCGCACGCGGCAGGCCGTAGCCCGCCAGCAACAGGTTGTCGAGCACGGTCAGGTGCGTGAACACGCGGTGGCCCTCTACGACATGCACCAACCCCGCGCGCACGGTGTCGCGTGGATCGGCGCCGGCCATGTCCCGGCCCGCGAAGCGAACGCGGCCCGTTCGCGGCAACAGGCCGGAGATGGCGCGCAGCAACGTGGTCTTCCCGGCCCCGTTCGGGCCCAGCAGCGCCACCGCTTCGCCCTTGGCTACCGTCAGATCGATACCGCGCAGCACGACGATCTTGCCGTACCCCGTGGACAACCCACCGATCTCCAGCAGCGGCTCAGGCACCGAGATAGGCATTCACCACCTCCCGATGCGAGCGGATTTCCGCCGG
>DATEIF010000494.1:0-5118 GCA_035279205.1 Vineibacter sp. | reverse complement strand
GAGCGCGCTGCCCGTGCGCCAGGTGCGGCGCTCGACGACCAGGCAGGCCGTGTCCTGCGGCAGATTGAGCAGCGCACCCCAGTCCTGGCCGGCCTGGCGGGCCAGGATTCGATGCTCGGCTTCGAGCCAGGGAACGAAGGTGAGGAGCCAGGTTCCCGGGGGCGTGACCGAGAAGTCGACGGCCGCGGCTTCCGGCACCTCGGCCAGATTGATGAGACGCTCTTCGACCGTAAAGGGGACGCCGTTGGCGAAGTGCCGGCATTGGATATGGATGACCCGCTGCCGGGCCGCGAGCAGGAGGTCCTTCATATCCTCGCGGGTGGACAGGCGCCGGCGCTCGGCGAGCAGCTCGTAGCGGTAGTCCTCACCGCGGCTCTGGATGGCCGACTGGATATCGGGAATTGCCAGCACGGCGGCCTGTGCCCGCGGCGCCGATACGAACGAGCCGGCCCGGCGACGGCGTTCGATGAGGCCGGCGTCCGCGAGGCCGGTAAGGACCTTGTTCACGGTCATCCGCGAACACTTGTAGGTGCTGGTGAATTCGTGCTCGACCGGGATGCGGTGGCCGGGCGGCCATTCACCGGAAAGAATGCGGCGCTCGATATCCAGGCGCATCCGCCGATAGAGCGGCTCGTCAGCGTCGACTTTGCGGCCAACCGTTTTCATGGTCGGGGCTCAGGCGAGGACGGGCACGGCGGCGACCAGACGTTGCGTGTAGGCGTGGTGCGGCGTGCGCAGCACCTGATCGGCCGGACCGACCTCAACCACCTCGCCCTGCATCATCACGGCCACGCGGTGGGCGAAGGCCCGGGCGATGGAGATGTCGTGGGTGATCATCAGGTAGGCCACGTCGCGCTTGTCTTGAATGTCGAGCAGCAGGTTCAGCACCTGGCCGCGGATCGATACGTCGGCGCCGGAGAGCGGCTCGTCCGCGATGATGAGCCTGGGTTCCATCGCCAGCGACCGCGCGATCGACACGCGCTGGCGCTGTCCACCCGACAGTTCGTGCGGGTAGCTGTCGAGAAAGCGGGCAGCGGGCCGCATGCCGACATCCTCGAGCAAGCCGATGCAGCGCGCCTCGACATCGACAGGGTTCTGCCACAGCGCCTGCGTCAGCAGCTGGCGCACCGTACGCCGCGGGTTCAGCGCGGCGGTCGAGTCCTGGAAGATCGGCTGCATGCCGGTGCGCACCCGGCGAAAGTCGCCACGCGACAGGCCTGTCAGGTCATGACCGTCGAACATCACGCGCCCGCTGTCGGGCGGCAGCAGCCCCAGCGCGATGCGGCCCAGCGTCGACTTGCCGGACCCGCTTTCGCCGACCAGCGCCACGATCTCGCCGACGTGAACGGTGAGACTTACCGCCTTGACGGCGGCCAGCGGGGTGCTGCCGCGGCGGTGGAATGTCTTTCCCACCTGGTCAAGAACGAGCAGCGGCGCATCGGCCATGGGAGTTCGCTTTTCGCTTGAGGAAGACACTGACCGCATCAATCGACCGCCGTCGAAAACTCGCCCTGGATTGTCTCGAACCGGTTGTCGCTGTTGCGTGCGGCCTTGGCAGCCTTGATCAGTCCCGTCGTATAGGGGTGCTGCGGCGCGGAGAAGATCTGCCGTGTGACGCCTGACTCGACAATCCGGCTGCGGAACATGACGTAGGCCCGCTCGCATTCCTCCCAGACCACGCCCAGGTCGTGGCTGATCAGCAGCATCGCCATGCCAAGGCGCTGGCGCAGATCCTTCAGCAGCGCCAGGATCTCGGCCTGGGTCGTGACATCCAGCGCCGTGGTCGGCTCGTCGGCGATCAGCAGCTTGGGACGGCAGCCCAGCGCGATGGCCAGCAACACGCGCTGGCGCATGCCGCCGGAAAGCTCGTGCGGGTAGGCGCGCGCCGCGCTGGCGGGCAGATGGACCAGTTCCAGCAACTCCGTCACCCGGGCCGCCTCACGGGCGGCGCTGCGATCGTGGCGGCGGACGCTTTCGGCGATCTGCTTGCCGATGCGCAGGACGGGGTTGAGGTAGCTGAGCGGATCCTGGAACACCATGGCCACGGGATGGCCGCGCATGCCTTCCCACTGCCGGGGCGAATACGCGGTCACGTCCTGACCGTCGATCAGGATGCGCCCCTGTGCGATGCGGCTGCTGCCTTCGGGCAACAGGCCCAGCATCGCCCGGGCGATGGTCGACTTGCCGGAGCCCGATTCGCCGACCAGCGCAACGGACTCGCCCTCGTGCACGACGATGGAGGCGTCCCGCACCGCGACCGTGGTGCTGTCGCGCGAGACGTAGGCGATTTCCAGCTTTTCGGTCTGGAGCAGGGGGCGCGAGGCGGCGCTGACGGCGTCGGGCCGGCTCATCGCCTATCTCCTGCCCTTGGGGTTGAGCACGGTACCGACAGCGTCGCCGAACACGTTGAAGGCCAGCACCGTCAGGAAGATGGCGGTGCCCGGGAAGAACGACAGCCACCACGCGTTGAAGAGAAAGCGCTGGCCGCTGTTCAGCATGCGGCCCCAGCTCACCAGCTCGACACTGCTGAGCCCGAGAAAACTCAGCGAGGCCTCGAGCAAGATGGCCTGGCCGACGATCAGCGTGCTGACCGCCAGCACCGGCGCGACTGCGTTGGGGATCACTTCCCCGATCAGGACGCGACCCTCCGGAAGGCCCAGGCAGCGCACCGCGTCGACGAATTCCAGCTGTTTCACGCGCAGCACCTCGCCGCGCATGACGCGCGCGACCTGCGGCCAGGCGAGCAGGCCGACGACGACGATGATTTGCGTGAGCCCCGGCCCGGCAAAGGCCACGATCATGGCGGCCAGGATGAAGCTCGGGATGACCTGGAAGAACTCGGCAATGCGCATGACGGCCGCATCGAGCCAACCGCCGTAGAAGCCGGCGATCGCACCGATCAGTACGCCCAGAACGGTCGCCGCCAGCGCGGCGAAGAAACCGACCGTTACGGAGATCTGGATGCCGTAGAGGACACCGGCGAGCACGCTGCGGCCGAGCTCGTCGGTGCCGAGCACGAAGGCCGCCGATGGCGGCTCCATGACGTCGTTGCTGAGCGCATGCGGATCGAGCTGCGGGACGAAGTTGACGAGGATGCCCAGAACGATCAGCGCCAGGATGAACAGGCCGGCCACCGTGCCGCTGCGGTGGCGGGCCATTTTCGCGAGAAAGGAGGAGGTCATGGCCCTCACATCCCCTTGCGCACCCTGGGATCCAGGGTCGCGTAGAGAATATCGGTGCAGATGTTGATGACGACCACCGAGACCGCGGCGAGCAGGAAGATGCCCTGCAGGACAGGATAGTCGCGGTTGGTGATCGAGGTGATGAACAGGCTACCGATACCGGGCCAGGCGAACACCGTCTCGACCAGAATGGCGCCGGTCAGCGAATGCCCGAAGCTGTAGCCGATCACGGTGGCGACCGGGATCATCGCGTTGGGCAGCACGTGGTTCCACAGGATGTAGCGTTGCGACAGCCCCTTGGCCTTGGCCGTGAAGACGTAGTCCTGGTGCAGGGCCTCGATGACGCTGGCGCGGGCAACCCGTGCGACGATCGCGATGTAGAAGATCATCACGCTGAAGCCGGGCAGGATCAGGTGACGCAAGGTGCTCAGAACGGCATCAAAGCCGACGAGCTGCTCGCGCATGCTGCGCATGCCTTGCGCCGGCAGCCAGCCGAGATTGATGGCGAAGACGATGACCAGCATCTGCCCCAGCCAGAAGACCGGGACCGAATAGCCGAACAGGCTGATTGCCGTCAGCGCGCTGTCGCGGAAACTACCGGCGCGAGGCGCCGCGGCCACGCCCAGCATGATCCCGAAAACGGCGGCGAAAATCAGCGCCGGCACCATCAGCAGGATGGTCGGTCCGAGCCGCATCAGGATGAGGTCGAGGACGGCCGCACGGTTGGCGAACGAGAAGCCGAGATTGCCCTGCACCAGATTGCCGAGATAGAGGCCAAGCTGCGTGATGAGCGGCTGATCGAGACCGAAATCCGCCCGGATCTTTTCCGCATGACCGGGAGGAACCGGAAAATCGCCCAGCAGCGCCTGCAGCGGATCACCCGGCACGGTGTGGATGATCAGGAAGTTGAGGACGAGAATCGCAATGACGATCAGGATGCCCCAGGCAATGCGCGACAGCAGGAACGGCAGCATCCGCGCTCACCTCGCTGGCGCGAGGAGGCGCACGACCTCGGCGAAATCGTCGATATCCTCCAGCGCGAAAATGGCATCCGTGATGCGGCGGGCCACCTCTGCGCCGAGCACCGGCACAAGCAGCGTGCTCGCCTTGCCCAGAAGTTCGTCATCGCTGAGGGGTGCCTCGGGTGCGCCCTTGGCGAAGGGAACATCCTTGTAGGCGCTGCTTCCGTCCGCGAAGACGACTTCCAGCGACGGATAGTCCGTGGGGCCTAGCACCCGGTCGGTGCGGATTTCCGTCGCCGCCATCAGGCGGCGGATCTCCGGGTGATCGGTGCGCAACGGCACGAACTGATCGATGGTCGCGCGCCCGCTCTCGGCCGTGACCGCCAGGCAATAGGGCATGCTGAACTGCGCTTCGAGCAGGTTGTTGATGTCCATGCGGTCGAACTGACGGCGGGTCTGCTCGTTGCCGTGCACGATCATCCGCCGGACTGTCGCAGCACCACCGGGGGCGGCGCCGACGATCGCGAGCGCGGCATCGATGGTGGAGTGAATCGTCCGGCAGCAGGCATAGGGCTTGATGCCTGATCGAAGGATGTGGAAATCCTCACCGAGCCCCCGTACGGCCTGCTCGGGTGTGGCAAAGCCTGGCGCATAGGTCGGGTAGAAGCCGCCCCAGTCGGCTTCGAAGATCCGGCCTGGTCCGGTCAGCCCGGCACGGGCGAGGAGCGCCGCGCTGACGCCGGTTTCGGCGGCTTTGCCGGGATGGAAGCGCTTGACCAGCGCGCCGTCGGCAAGAAAGGCCCAGAGTCCGCCCACGAATGTGCCGGCGATGCCCAGCGCGTGCGTAAACTTCTCAGAGGAAAGCCCGAGAAGCTTGGCCGCCGCGGCGGCGGCACCGAAGCTGCCGCAGGTGCCGGTCGAATGCCAGCCGTGCTCATTGTGCGGACGATAGCCGCCGCTGCCGACCAGCACGC
>DATEIF010000493.1:0-7986 GCA_035279205.1 Vineibacter sp. | reverse complement strand
GGGTGCTGAACAGCCTCGCGGTGCTGGCAGCGGCGTCTTCGTTGGGCGTCGATGTCGATGCGGCAGCGGCAGCGCTGGCGGGTGTCTCGGCGCCGGCCGGTCGCGGCGCCCGTCGCCGCGTGTCGCTGGCGGACGGCACCGTCGAGCTGATCGACGAAAGCTACAACGCCAGCCCGCTCTCGGTGCGCGCCATGCTGGCGCTGCTGGCGGCGGCGCGGCCCGGTCCAGGCGGCCGTCGGCTGCTGGTGCTGGGCGACATGCTCGAGCTCGGTGCCGAGAGCGAGGCCCTGCATGTCGCGCTGGCGCCGGACGTCGAGGCCAGCGGCGCCGACCTGGTGTTCACCGCCGGTGCCGGCATGGGGGCGTTGAATCGTGCGCTGCCGCCCCGGCTGCGTGCGGCGCATGCGCCGGACTCCTCGCGGCTGGCGCAGCGGGTGGTCGAAGCGTTGCAGGCAGGTGATGTGGTGGCGGTGAAAGGATCGCTGGGCTCGAAGATGAAAGTGATTGTCGAAGCGATCCTCGCGCTGGGCGAGGCGCGGTCCAATCGTGGCGGCACGGGGGGACGCTGACCGTGCTGTTCCATCTGTTCGCACCGCTGGCCGACCAGTTCGGGTTGTTCAATCTCTTCCGCTACATCACGTTCCGTTCGGGCGGCGCGTTCCTCACCGCTCTGCTGCTGTCGTTCATGTTCGGCGGCCGGCTGATTGCGTGGCTGCGCAGCAAGCAGGGCAAGGGCCAGCCGATCCGCGACGACGGGCCCGAGAGCCATCTGCTGACCAAGAAAGGCACGCCCACGATGGGCGGCTTTTTGATTCTGATCGCGTTGGTGGTCGCCACCCTGCTGTGGGCCGACCTGCGCAACCGCTATGTCTGGATCGTGCTGCTGATCACCCTGGGCTTCGGCGCCATCGGCTTCGTCGACGACTACCTCAAGGTCAGCAAGCGCAACCCGCGCGGCCTGCCGGGGCGCCTGAAGCTGATCGTTGCGGTCGCGATGTCGGTTCTCGCCGCGTTGCTGATCGCCGATCTGTCACCGCCGTCGCTGCGCTATCAGCTGGCGGTGCCGTTCCTCAAATCGGTTCTGATCCCGCTGGGCCTGATCGGGTTCCTGATCTTCGCGGCGCTGGTCATCGTCGGCGCCTCCAACGCAGTCAACCTCACCGACGGCCTCGATGGGCTTGCCATCGGCCCGGTGATCATCGCCACCGGCGTGTTCGGCGTCATCAGCTACATCGTGGGCCATGCCGGCCTCACGAACTATCTGCAGATCCATGCCGTGCCCGGCTCGGGCGAGTTGATCATCCTGTGTGCCGCCCTGATCGGCGGCGGCCTGGGCTTCCTGTGGTTCAACGCCCCGCCGGCCATGGTGTTCATGGGCGACACTGGCTCGCTCGCCATGGGCGGTGCGCTGGGCGCCATCGCGGTGGTGATCAAGCACGAGATCGTGCTCGCCATCGTCGGCGGGCTGTTCGTGCTGGAGACCGTGTCGGTCGTGGTCCAGGTGGCATCCTTCAAGCTCACCGGCCGGCGTGTCTTTCGCATGGCGCCGCTGCACCATCACTTCGAGAAGAAAGGCTGGGCCGAGCCCACCATCGTGATCCGCTTCTGGATCATCGCCACCGTGCTGGCCATCGTCGGCCTGGCCACGCTCAAGCTGCGGTGAGGTGATATGAAGCGGCGGACCTCACCACGACACCACCCTCATCCTGAGGAGGCCGCGCGACAGCGCGGCCGTCTCGAAGGATGGGCTGCAGACGCGGTGCGGTTTCCCACCCTTCGAGACGCGGCTCTGCGGGCCGCTCCTCAGGGTGAGGTTGGTGTTTGGCTCACAACCCATCCGACGTTCGGGGGTGCAGGCCGATGATCGACCTGTCCGCCTTGCAGGGTTCGCGGTTCGCCGTGCTGGGGCTTGCCCGCAGCGGGTTGGCCGCGGCGCGCGCCCTGCAGGCGGCACAGGTCGATTTCGCGGTCTGGGACGATGACGCCACCAAGCGCGCCCAGGCCCAGAGCCACGGCTTTCCGCTCGCCGACCCGGCGACGCTCGACTGGAACCGCTGGGACGGGCTGGTGCTGAGCCCCGGCATCCCGCACAGCTTTCCCAAGCCGCACCCGGCGGCGCTGGCGGCGCGCGCCGCCGGCAAGCCGGTGATCGGCGACATCGAGCTGCTGGCGCGCAGCGGCACGCCGGCGCGCATCGTCGGCATCACCGGCACCAACGGCAAGTCGACGACCACCGCACTCATCGGCCACATCCTCAAGAGTGCCGGCATCAAGCGCGACATCGGCGGCAATTTCGGTCCTGCCGCGCTCGACTCCCGCCCGCTGGGCGCCGACGGCGTCTTTGTGTTGGAGCTGTCGTCGTTCCAGCTCGAGCTGGTGCCGAGCCTGCGCTGCCACGTGGCGATCTGGCTCAACATCACGCCCGACCATATCGACCGCCACGGCGATCTTGCCGGCTACATCGCCGCTAAGCGGCATATCTTCGACAACCAGCAGCCGGGCGACCTGGCGGTGGTCGGCATCGACGACGCACCCTCGCAGCAGACGGCCGCCGGGCTGGCGGCGGCGCCCGCCACCGTCGTCACGGTCCGCATCGGCCAGCCCAACCCGGATGGCCTGTCGGTGATCGCCGGCCGCCTGCGCGATGCGCGCAACGGCGCCGAGATCGACCTGAAGCCGATCAAGAATTTGCCCGGTGCCCACAACTGGCAGAACGCCGCCTGCGCCTATGCCGCCTGCCGGGCGCTGGGCATGCCGGTCGAGGCCATCACCCAGGGCCTGGCGACCTATCCCGGCCTGGCTCACCGCCAGGAGCGGGTCGCGGTCGTGGGCGACGTCGTCTATGTCAACGACAGCAAGGCGACCAACGCCGACGCCACCGAGAAGGCGCTGGCCGCCTATGACACCATCTACTGGCTGGTCGGCGGCACGCCCAAGGCCGAGGGCATCGTGCCGCTGGAGCCGTTGTTCGGCCGCGTCGTGCATGCCTTCCTGATCGGCGTGTCGAGCGATGCCTTCGCCGCCACCCTGGAGGGCAAGGTGCCCTATACGCGCTGCGGCGACTTGAAGACGGCGGTGCAGGCGGCGCATGCGATGGCCGCGCGCGAACGGCGCGCCGATGCCGTCGTGCTGCTGTCGCCGGCCTGCGCGTCCTACGACCAGTGGCCGAACTTCGAGGTGCGCGGCGATGCGTTCCGCGCCATGGCACGCGCGCTGCCGGGTGCGACGGTCGAGTCGGGAGGAGCCGCATGATCTCGGTGCCGCGCAACGATACCTCCGTCGTCGGCCGCTGGTGGTGGACGGTCGATCGCTGGTCGCTGGGCGCCGTGCTGCTGATCATGGCCGTGGGCGTGATGCTGACCATGGCGGCCTCGCCGCCGGCAGCCGAACGCATCGGTGCCGACTCGTTCCACTTCGTGCGCCGCCAGCTCTTGTTCCTGCCCATCGCGCTGGGTGTCATGTTGGCGATCTCGCTGGCGCCGCCGCGCATGATCCGGCGGCTGGCGCTGGTCGTGTTTGCCATCGGCCTGATCCTGCTGGCCGGCACCATGGTGGTCGGCACCGAGATCAAGGGCGCGCGGCGCTGGATCTCGCTGCCCGGGTTCGGCACGCTGCAGCCGTCGGAGTTCGTCAAGCCCAGCCTGGCGGTCATCTCGGCCTGGCTGTTTGCGCAGAAGAAGCTCAATCCGCGCTTCCCCGGCTTTCTGCTGGCCACGGTCCTGTTCGCCGCCGTGCTCGGCATGCTGATGGTGCAGCCGGATCTGGGTATGTCGGTCGTCGTGGCCGTGGTGTGGGCGGCACAGTTCTTCCTCGCCGGTCTGCCGCTGTGGCTGGCCATCGTCGGCACCGGCATGGCAGGCGTGGGGCTGATCGGTGCCTACCTGTCGTTCTCGCACGTGCAGACCCGCATCGAGCGCTTCATGAATCCCGATGCCGGCGAGAACTACCAGGTCAACACCGCGCTCGAGGCGTTCATGAACGGCGGCCTGTTCGGCCGTGGACCGGGCGAGGGCACGGTGAAGGCGCAACTGCCCGACGCGCATACCGACTTCGTGATGGCCGTGGCCGGCGAGGAGTTCGGGCTGATCGCCTGCCTGATCGTGTTGCTGCTGTTCGCGTTCATCACGCTGCGCTCGATGTCGCGCATCATGAACGAGACCAGCCTGTTCATCATGCTGGCGGCGGCTGGGCTGGTGATCCAGTTCGGCCTGCAGGCCTTCATCAACATGGCCTCGACCGTGCAGCTGATGCCGGCCAAGGGCATGACCTTGCCGTTCATCTCCTACGGCGGGTCGTCGGCCGTCGCCATGGCGGTGGCGGTCGGCATGATGCTGGCCTTGACGCGCGAGCGCGCCGGGCTGGGGGAGGCGGCATGAGCGCGCCGCGCGGCCCCGTGATCCTGACCGCCGGCGGCACCGGCGGCCACGTCTTTCCCGCCGAGTCCCTGGCCGGCGAGCTGGCGCGTCGTGGCGTGCCGCTGGCGCTGGTCACTGACGACCGCGGCCGGCAATGGCAGGGCGCGCTGGCCGACCTGCCGGTGCATCGCGTGCATGCGGCGAGCCCCGGCGCCGGCGGCGCGCTGAACCGCGCGCGCAATGCCGCGGCACTTGGCGCCGGCGTCATGCAGTCGTACGCCTTGCTGGGCCGCCTGGCGCCCAGCGCCGTGATCGGCTTCGGCGGCTATGCCAGCGTGCCGGCGATGTTCGCCGCCCGCCTGCGCCGGCTGCCGACCCTGATCCACGAGCAGAACGCCGTGCTGGGCCGCGCCAACCGCCTGGTCACCGGCCAGCACACCACCATTGCCACCACCTTCAAGTCGGTGCGGCACCTGCGCGACGGCGATCCGCGGGTGCGGCTGGTCGGCAATCCCGTCCGCGACGGCGTGCGCGCGCTGCGCGACGTGCCCTATGTGCCGCCGGCGCCGGACGGCGACATCCGCATGGTGGTGATCGGCGGCAGCCAGGGCGCTGCATCGTTCGGCGTGGTGATCCCCGAGGCGATCGCGGCGCTGCCCGATGCCCTGCGGCAGCGGCTGACGCTGGCCCAGCAATGCCGCGCCGAGGACCTGGCGCGCGTGCGCGCCTTCTACGCCGAGCGCGGCATCGCCGCCGACTGCCAGACCTTCTTCTCCGACTTCCCGGCCCGTCTGGCCGGGGCCCACCTCGTTGTCGCGAGGGCGGGAGCGTCGACAGTGGCCGAATTGACTACTTCCGGTCGGCCATCGGTCCTCGTCCCCTTCCCCCACGCAACAGAGGACCATCAACGCGCGAACGCCAAGGCGATCGACGAGGTGGGCGCTTCCATCCTGCTGCCGCACGAGCGCTTCACGCCGGACGCTCTGCGCGGGCATCTCGAGACGCTGTTCGCAGTGCCCGAGCGCCTGGCGGCGATGGCGGCGGCGGCGCGCGACGCCGGCCGCCCCGACGCCACGCAGCATCTCGCCGATCTCGTCGTCGATCTGATCGGTTTTGCCCACCGTCGTCCCGAGCGCGGCGAAGAACCTGTTGAACCATCGCATCGCGCGGGATCGTCCGCGGCGCACAGGCTTCAATCGGATTCGCTTGTGCGGTACGACACTGCAACAGGTCCTTCGCTTTGCTCAGAAAGACAAACGGGAGCCGCGGCATGAGAGCCCTGCCGCTCAGCATCGGTATGATCCACTTCGTCGGCATCGGCGGCATCGGCATGTCGGGCATCGCCGAGGTGCTGCACAATCTCGGCTACAACGTGCAGGGCAGCGACGTTGCCGACAACGCCAACTGCAAGCGGCTGGCGGCGCTGGGCATCAAGGTCATGATCGGTCACCGCGCCGACAACCTGGGCAACGCCGAGGTCGTGGTGGTGTCCTCGGCGGTCAAGGCCGACAACCCCGAGGTGCTGACCGCGCGCACCCGCTTCGTGCCGGTGGTGCGCCGCGCCGAGATGCTGGGCGAGCTGATGCGCTTGAAGTGGTCGGTCGCGGTCGGCGGCACCCACGGCAAGACCACGACCACGTCGATGATCGCCACCCTGCTCGATGCGGCCCATATCGACCCCACGGTGATCAACGGCGGCATCATCAACGCCTACGGCACCAATGCGCGGCTGGGCGGTGGCGACTGGATGGTGGTCGAGTCCGACGAGTCGGACGGCTCCTTCCTGCGGCTGCCGGCGACGATCGCCGTCGTCACCAACATCGACCCCGAGCATCTGGACCACTACGGCGATTTCGACGCCGTGCGCGCCGCTTTCGTGACCTTCGTCGAGAACATCCCGTTCTACGGCTTCGCCGTGCTGTGCTACGATCATCCCGAAGTGCAGGCCATCATTCCGCGCGTATCGGACCGCCGCATCGTCACCTACGGGCTGGGTGCCAACGCCGACGTGCGCGCCGTCAACCTTCGCCTTGACCGCGAGGGCGCCGACTTCGATGTCGTGGTCACCAACCGCGCCACCAACGAGACCCGCACCATTCCCGGCATGCGCCTGCCGATGTTCGGGCAGCACAACGTGCAGAATGCGCTCGCCGCCATTTCCGTCGCCGTCGAGATGGGGATCGACGACGATACGATCCGCACCGGGCTGGGGCATTTCTCGGGCGTCAAGCGCCGCTTCACCAAGACCGGCGAGGCGCACGGCATCACGGTGATCGACGACTACGGCCACCATCCCGTCGAGATCGCCGCCGTCCTGCGCGCCGCGCGCCAGGCCTATGGCGGTTCGGGCCAGGTTATCGCCGTCGCCCAGCCGCACCGCTTCACCCGGCTGCGTGACCTGCGGGATGACTTCGCCCGCTGCTTCGGCGACGCCGATGCGGTGATCGTCGCCGACGTCTACCCGGCCGGCGAGGCGCCGATCGCCGGCGTCGACAAGCACATGCTGATCGAGCGCATCCAGCAGGCCGGCCATCCGCGCGTCATGGCGCTGAACGCGCCGGCCGAGCTGCCCGAGCTGCTGTGGGGCGTGGCGCGGCCGGGCGATGTCGTGATCTGCCTGGGTGCCGGCAGCATCTCGGGCTGGGCCTATGCGCTGCCCGATCAGCTGCGCCAGCTGGCGGCCGAACGGGCCGCCCCGCGCGTGGTCACCATCAATAACAACGCCGGCGGTCGGTCGGCATGAGTGCGCTGGCGCGGACACCGTCACACCTGATCGACCGGCTGCCGCCGGTGCGCGGCCGGCTGACGGCCAACGCGCCGCTGGCGACGGTGACGTGGTTCCGCGCCGGTGGCCCGGCCGAGATTCTGTTCCGGCCCGCCGATCTCGACGACCTCGCGGACTTCCTGGCCGCCACGCCCGACGACGTGCCGATCACCGTGCTGGGAGTCGCCTCCAATCTGCTGGTGCGCGACGGCGGCATTCCCGGCGTGGTGATCCGGCTGTTGCGCAGCTTCACCGACATCCGCATCGAGGGCGACCAGGTGATCGCCGGTGCCGGCGCGCTCGACCTGAACGTGGCACTCACGGCGCGCGACCATGGCCTGGCGGGCCTGGAGTTCTTGAGCGGCGTGCCGGGCACGATCGGCGGCGCGCTGCGCATGAATGCCGGCGCCTACGGCGGCGAGATGAAGGACATCATCGTGCACGCCGACGCCGTCGATCGCAGCGGTCGGCGCCTGCGCCTGTCGCCGGCCGAGCTCGGCTTCACGTATCGGCATAGCGCCGCGCCCGACTCGGTGATCTTCACCGGGGCAACGCTGCGCGGCCGGCCCGGCGATCAGCACGAGATCGCCACCCGCATCAGCGAGATCGACCGCGCGCGTGGCGAGAGCCAGCCGCGCAGCCGCACCGGCGGCTCGACCTTCACCAACCCGCCGGGCGACAGCGCCTGGCGCCTGATCGATGCCGCCGGCTGCCGCGGGCTGCGTGTCGGCGGCGCGCAGGTGTCGGAAAAGCACTGCAATTTCCTGATCAACACCGGCGAGGCCACGGCGCACGACATCGAGTCGCTGGGCGAGGAGGTGCGCCGCCGCGTCTACGAGACGTCGGGTGTCGCCCTGCGCTGGGAGA
>DATEIF010000492.1:0-12357 GCA_035279205.1 Vineibacter sp. | reverse complement strand
CGCCAAGTATCCGATGGACCCGTTCACACCCTTGCCGCCATCGGAGTGGACACTGGAGCGCATGCGCAAGGTGAAGTATGCGTTGGCAGGAACCGTCGACCAGGTGAAAGCCGAGATCGAGGCGCTGCACTCGGTCGGCGGCCAGGGAGAGCTCGAGTGGTTCGGCTGGTTCTTCGACCAGGGCTTCATGTCCTGGGATGAGGAAATGCGCCAGATCGAGATGTTCGCCAAGCACATCATTCCGGCCTTCCGGTCCTCCGACAAACCAGCGCGGACCAAAGAAAAAGTCACTTGATGCTGCATTCAACCTGTGTGCCGGGGCGTGTCAGCGCGCCCCGATACACAGGCAGCGTCAGGTCTGGCGTCCAGACGCCGCAATCATGGACAAAAGGCTGCGCGCCGCCCGGCTTAGATAGGCGTTGCGCCGGTGGACGACGCTAACGGGAATGTCGGCACGCAATGCCGGAACGTCGAGCACCCGCAGGGTGCCAAGCCGGAGTTCGTCCTGGATGCCGCTATGGGCAAGAAGCGCAATGCCAAAGCCGGCTTCGACGAGACGCTTCTGGGCCGTCAGACTATCGATTGGGATAATGTCCGGGTCTTCCAGGCCGGCGGCAAGCAGCCGACGCTCGAGGAAGCGGACAAAGGACTCACGTGATCCGCGAGACGGAAACGCCACCCACCGCTCGCCGGCAAGCGCGCGGGGCGGGTGGCGGCGTCCATCAGCCAACCGATGCGCCGCATGGCCGACCACCAGCAGCGCCTCCCGGGTGACGATCTGCGACGCCAGCCCGGGACTGCGATCGACAAGATATCGCAGGCCCAAGGTCGCATCGCCGCGCAGCACCAATGCGGCGACCTCCTGGCTGGCCGCTGTCTGGAGATTGAGCTGCACGTTGGGATGGCGTCGCCGAAATGCACGCAGACGTTCTGTCAGGCGCGCATCTGCCAGCGTTCCAACCAGGGCCAGCGAGAGGCGCCCCGCATCGCCTCTCTTCAGTGCGTTCACCGCATCCACGCCGTCCTTTGCCGCGGCGAGCACCGCTTCCGCATAGGGCAGCAATGCCTCACCGGCGTCCGTCAACATGGCACCGCCGCGGACGCGCTCGAACAACGGCACGTCCAAGGCGCGTTCCAGCAGGTCGATGCGCCGGCTGATTGCCGGCTGCGATCGATGCAGCGTCTCGGCGGCGCGACTGAAGCCACCCAGGCGAGCGATGGAGACGAAGGTCCGAAGCGCGTCCATGTCCACGGCAGCCATCCAAATTACTGATCCTCAAGCTCAGTACTATGCATTGGACATATGCCCGATACGAGCCGAACGTTGTCGCCGGGAAACAGGCGGGATTGATGACATGGCTGACGTCACACGCCGCAACGCGGTCAGAATGTCGACGGGTGCCGCCTTCGCTGGCGCAGCCGTCGTCGCTGGTGCCAATGCGCCCGCGTCGCTTGCGCAGAACGCCCCGGGAGGACGGGAGATGGGCATCGAGCGTTACGAACTCACGCCCGCGATTCCGGGCATACCGCTGATCAGTTATGCCGTCGCCCACGGCGGCATCGTCTATCTGTCCGGCATCACGGCAAATCCTGCCAGCTTGGGAGACGTCAAGGACCAGACGCTCCAGATCCTTGCCCGTATCGACACGCTGCTGGCGAAGGCGGGCACGAACAAGTCCAGGCTGCTGAGCGCACAGGTCTGGTTGACCGACATGAGTCTCTTCGCCGCTCATAACGACGCCTGGAACACGTGGGTGGATGCGAAGAATCCGCCGGCGCGTGCCTGTCTCCTGTCGCCCCAGCTGTGGCGCCCGGGCATGCTCGTGGAAATCATGGTGACCGCCGCGAGATAGTGTACCCACGACGGCGACGCACGGGCGGTGTCTTGTAAAGCGCGACCCGCGCCTGCCCCACGGGCAGGGTGGGCAAGCCGCGCCATTTTGCATTTTTTGCACGATCTTGTCGGAGTTGGGCGCGCTCTGTCGTCCTTGGTGATGAAGACGACGGAATAGCCATGCTCTACGCAATCTTTTGCTACAATGCCGAGGCAAGTGTCGCCGCCATGACCCCGGAGGAGAACGATGCGCTGATGGCCAAGCTTCAGGTCGTCGAACGGAAACTGGTGGCCAGCGGAACGTTGGGGCCCAGCGCGCGCCTGAAGCCGACGGCGACGGCCAAGACCTTGCGGATCGGTCCCCGGGCGAAGGTCATCGACGGTCCCTTCGCCGAAACGAAGGAGCAATTGCTGGGTTTCTATATTATCGATTGTGCGACGTTCGATGAGGCTGTCGATGTCGCCCGGCTGTTGGCCATTCCACGCAGCACGGGCTCGCTGGAGGTCCGGCCCATCGAGGCGTTCAACCTGGGGAGCAACCCGCCGTGACCGACCTTGCCTGGATCGACACCGCGCTGACATCGGCACGCCCGCAGGCGATCGGCGCCCTGCTGCGGTATTTCCGCGATCTCGATGCCGCCGAAGAGGCCTACCAGGAAGCCTGCCTGCGGGCGCTGAAGACCTGGCCGGTCAAAGGACCGCCGCGTGATCCCACGGCCTGGCTCATCTTCGTCGGACGCAATGTCACGCTCGATGCGGTCCGCCGCAGCCGCCGCCAGCAGGCCTTGCCGCCCGACGAGGTCATATCGGACCTCGAGGATGCCGAAACCGATGTGGCCGAACGGCTCGACGCCTCGCATTACCGCGATGACGTGCTGCGCTTGCTGTTCATCTGCTGCCATCCCGACCTGCCGGCAACCCAGCAGATTCCGCTGGCGCTGCGCATCGTGTCGGGCCTGTCGGTGAAGGAGATCGCCCGCGCCTTTCTGGTCAGCGAAAGCGCCATGGAGCAGCGCATCACCCGCGCCAAGCGCCGGGTCGAGGCGGCCGACGTTCCCTTCGAGACGCCCGGCGCACCGGAACGGGCCGAACGGCTCGCTGCGGTTTGCGCCATGATCTATCTGCTGTTTAACGAGGGCTACTCCGCCAGCGGCGGCGACGTGCATGTCCGGGTGCCGCTGTGTGAGGAAGCCATCCGGTTGGTCCGGTTGCTGCTGCGGCTGTTCCCCAGCGAATGCGAGGTCATGGGGCTGACCGCCCTGCTGCTGCTGCAGCACGCCCGGGCCGCGGCGCGGCTGGATGCCGATGGCGCCATCGTGCTGCTGGAAGACCAGAATCGCCGTCGCTGGGACCGCGGCCTGATTGCCGAGGGGCTTGTGCTGGTCGACAAGGCCCTGCGTCATCGGCGTCCCGGCCCCTATCAGGTGCAGGCCGCGATCGCGGCGGTGCACGCACGCGCCGCCAAGCCGGAGGACACGGACTGGGCGGAGATCGACCAGCTTTACGCCGCATTGGAGACCATGCAGCCGTCGCCGGTGATCACGCTGAACCGTGCCGTGGCCGTCGCCAAGGTCCGCGGCCCGGCGGCGGCGCTGGAAATGATCGAGCCCCTGGCGGCACGGCTGGATGGCTATTTCCATTTCTTCGGCGCCAAAGGTGCGTTGCTGATGCAATTGGGCCGCACCGAGGAGGCCCAGGTCGCGTTCGACCGCGCGATCGCCCTCGCCCATACCGCCGCGGAGGCCGCCCACATCCGGCTGCACATCGACCGCCTGGTCAAGGACAGCCAGAAAAAACCCAGCGATCACAAGGCTTCAGCATGATCTTTCGCGCGTCTCTGGCACGCTAACCGCTGGAGAAAAAGAAAAGGAGCCATTGTCGGATCGCTGCCGTGCCGTTCGTCCTCTGGGGGATTGCCTCACCGTGACCTCATCGGAGGATACCCATGGACCAGCCTCGCATCGTGTCCCGGGACGAGTGGACCCGCCTGCGCAAGCAGCATCTGCTCAAGGAAAAGGAGTTCACGCGGCTGCGCGATCAGCTGAGCGCCGAACGCCGCGCGCTGCCCTGGGTCAAAGTCGACAAGGCCTATGCCTTCCACGGGCCGAAGGGGCGACAGACGTTCGCCGAGCTCTTCGACGGCCGCAGCCAGCTGATCGTTTACCATTTCATGTTCGGCCCGGACGATGAGCAGGGCTGCCCAGGCTGCTCCTTTCTGTCTGACCACGTCGATGGCGCCAACCTGCATCTCCCCCACCACGACGTGACGTTCGTCGCCGTATCACGCGCGCCACTGGCCAAGATCGAGGCTTACAAGGAGCGCATGGGCTGGCACTTCAATTGGGTGTCGTCCGGCGGCAGTGACTTCAACTACGACTACGACGTGTCCTTCACCCAGGACGCTGTGGCCCAGGGCACGGCGACCTATAACTATGAAAAGATCGACGACGCGATCGACGACCTGCCCGGCATCAGCGTGTTCTACAAGGATGCCAACGGCGACATCTTCCATACCTATTCCAGCTACGCGCGCGGCGGCGACATGCTGATCGGCGCCTACAACTACCTCGACCTGACGCCCAAGGGCCGCAACGAGACCAGCACGATGAACTGGGTGCGCCGCCACGACCAGTACGGCACGCCCAAAGACTGACGGTGATGTCCCATGAAGAAGACGTATCGAGGCAGCTGCCATTGTGGCGCTGTGCAGTTCGACTGCGATCTCGACCTGGCCGACGGCACGAGCAAATGCGACTGCTCGGCCTGTACCAAAGGGCGGTTCTGGAAGGCGATCGCCAAGGCCGACGGCCTGCGCTTACGGCAGGGCGAAGACGCGCTGTCGGACTATCGTTTCGGCAGCAAGACCATCCACCATCTCTTCTGCCGGAACTGCGGGGTGAAAGTCTTCGGCCGCGGCCACATGGAGGCGCTTGGTGGTACCTTCTACGCCATCAATCTAGCCTGCCTGGACGACATCACGCCGGCCGAGCTGCTGCAGGCGCCCATCACCTATCAGGATGGCCGCAACAACAACTGGTCCTCGCCGCCGGCCGAGACGCGGCACCTGTGACCCAGGTGCCGATATCCACGCCGATCTTGAAGCACCGGCTATCCGCCGATCGATGATTGATTGTACAAGCAGGCGGCACTAACCGAACCGAGGCCACATGCTCTATGCCATCTTCATCTACGGTCCCGAGGGCGAAGTCGCGTCGTGGAACGAGCAGCAGCACGCCGCCGTCGTCACTGAGCACACGGTCCTGCGGGAGAAGCTGACCGCGCAAGGCAAAGCCGGTCCCGTGGTGCGCCTGATGCCCACCACGACCGCAGTCACGGTTCGCAAGGGAAACGATCCCGTCGTGATCGACGGCCCGTTTGCTGAAACCAAGGAGCAGCTGCTCGGACTTTACACGGTCGATTGCGATACGCTTGACGAGGCGATCGAGATCGCCAAGGCCATGCCGTGGGGAACCTTCGAGATCCGTCCGGTCTTCCGGTTCTTCCCGGGTGCCGCTCTGCCCGAACAGGCTTAATTCAAATCGGCCGTAGAAATTGTTGGCACTGTTGTCGGCCCGTCGCCGCCTCGCGCGTCCTGTGAAAAGAACTCAGGCTGCAGGAGTGCGTGATGGATGGTTCGAGAGTCGTATCCCCCAACGAATGGCTGGCCGCGCGCAGGGAACTCCTGGAGCGAGAGAGGGAGCTCAGCCGGCTGCGTAACGAGGTCAGCGCCCAGCGACGCAACCTGCCGCGAGTCCGGGTCAACAAGCCCTATGTCTTCGAAGGTCCCAACGGCAAGGAAACCCTGGCCGGTCTCTTTGGCAAGCGCCGCCAGCTGATCATCTATCACTTCATGTTCGGCCCGGGCTGGAAGGAGGGCTGTGTCGGCTGCTCGTTCCTGGCCGACCATATTGATGGTGCCCGCGTGCACATCGAGCACCGGGACATATCCCTGGTGGCTGTGGCACGCGCGCCCCTGCCCCAGATCGAAGCATTCAAGGAGCGCATGGGCTGGCGCTTCAAGTGGGTGTCCTCATTCGGCAGCGACTTCAACTACGACTATCACGTGTCGTTCACGCGCGACGACATGATCATGGGCTACGTCTACTACGACTATGAGGTCCGTGAGTTCACGAGCGAGGACCTGCCTGGTGTCAGCGTGTTCTACAAGGACGACAACGGCGGCATCTTCCACACCTACTCTGCCTATGGCCGGGACGCTGAGTCGTTGTGCGGCGCATACAGCTACATCGACCTGACACCGCTGGGCCGCCAGGAAGAAGAAGGCCACTGGCAGGCCTGGGTGCGCCACCACGACCGATATGTCGACTAGCACCTGGAATGCGGGGGTCGGGTACTTCCGCCACCGCCCGGGAGTTCCTATGTTCTGGGCGATCAGGAGAAAACCGGACGGAGGATTCGTCATGAAAGCGATTTGGCGCGGCCAGGTGATCGCCGACAGCGACCAGACCCTCGAAGTGGGCGGTTATCGGTATTTTCCGCGCGATGCGGTCCGCATGGACCTGCTGCGATCGACGCCCAAGACCGAGAATGACCTGAAGTGCCCGCATGGCGTGCAGTTCTATGACGTCGCCGACGACAACGTCTCCAGCCCGCGGGCGGCATGGTCGTACGAGGCGCCGCGCGAGATCATGAAGCCGGTCGACCACTGGATCGGTTTCTGGGAAGACGTCGAGATCAAATGATCGCGATCGGCCCAGGCCTGCGGCCGCATCCGGCGGAGGGGCCATGACACCTGTCGTCTCAATCATTGCCCCCACCGATGCCGAGCGCGCGCTCCAGGTCATTCTGCGCGCGTTCGAGCGTGACCCCATGGCGCGCTGGTCGTTTCCCGACCCGCAGACCTATCGCGATCATTTCCCCGTCGTGATCCGTGCGCTTGGGGGCCGGTCCTTCGCCCAGGGCAGCGCCCACGAAGTCGACGGGTACGCCGGCGTCGCCTTATGGATGCCGCCCGGCGTCGAGCCGGATCATGAGACCCTCGAGGCCCTCATGACCACCAGCGATCCGACACCGCTTCAGCGCGAGGTCGCCGCCGTCGTCGAGCAGATGGCGCATTACCATCCCCCTGGGCCGCATTGGTTCCTGCCGTTCATCGCCGTCGACCCGGTGCATCAGCACAAGGGCCATGGATCGACGCTGCTGGCGCATGCACTGCGCCAGTGCGATCGCGATCATCTGCCGGCCTATCTGGAGTCGAGCAACCTCGCCAACATTCCGCTGTACCAGCGCCATGGCTTCGAGGTTCTGGGCACCATCCAGGTGGGATCTTCCCCACCGCTGACCCCCATGCTCCGCAGGGCACGCTGAAAGCGCGCCTTGCAATCGCGGTCATGTGAACCGGCGTCACTGGACCCGGTTCGTCCTACAGGCAGACAAATCACCACCATCGTCGCAACGGAGGCTGATGATGGACGAAGCCCTGGCACGCGCCCTGTCGCGGGCGCTTCTGGCGCTGCGCATCACCCTGGGTGTTTTCCTGCTCCAATGGGGCGTGGAGAAATTCGTGGTGCCGCAGAATACCACCGCGATCTGGGGCTACTTCTATGGCCTCAACGTCTCGCAGAGTGTGGGGTACGTATTCGGCGTTGCCGAGATCGCCATTGCACTCTGCCTCTTCCTCGGCCTGTTTCGCACGATCGCCTATGGCGCCGCGGTGGCCCTGCACACGCTCAGCGTGATCGTGTCCTGGCGCCAGCTCCTCAATCCTTGGGCGGATGATTTCAGCCATCTGTTCATCGCCGGCGTGCCCGTCCTGGGAGCGATGATCGCCCTCTTTCTGCTGCGGCACTGGGATCGCGGCGTCCTGGCGAAGAAACCGGCGTAACGAAACACTGCGTGCACGATAATTGTCGTAATTGACAATGATTTCCAATTATGGAAATCATATGCCATCTTCTATGTATTCACGAGGCCAACCATGACCGCCACGATCGTGCCTGCCTTGAGCTATGCCGATCCCAATGCTGCCGTTGCCTTTCTCGAAGCGGCGTTCGGCTTCGAGCCGGGGCTCAGCGTCACCGACTCCGAGGGCCGGGTGCAGCACGCCGAGCTCAACTACGGCAACGGCCGGATCATGCTGGGGCCGATGGGCTGGGCCGACTGGGCAAAGAGCCCCAAGACAGTGTCGGGCGCCAACACGCAAAGCGTGCACGTCGAGGTCAGCGACGTCGACAAGCACTGTGCACGCGCACGCGCCGCGGGCGCCGAGATCCTGGCCGAACCGACCGACCAGTTCTATGGCCACCGCACCTACCGCGCCCGCGACTGCGAAGGCCATGTGTGGACCTTCGCGCAGCCGGTGCGCGAGGTCTCGGCGGCGGAGATGGAAGCCGCCACCGGCCTGAAGGTCAGGGAACGGCCGTGACATCGCCGGACATCGACCGAACGCTGGCGGCGCTCGCCGATCCGGTGCGCCGGCAGACCATCGATCTGCTGCGCCGGGGGCCGCGGCGGCCGGCCGAGCTGGCCGCCGCCTTCGAGGTCAGCGGGCCGGTGATGAGCAAGCACCTGCGCGTGCTGCGCAAGAGCCGGCTGATCGAGGAGGTGGCGGTCGAGGACGACGCGCGCATGCGCCTCTACCGCCTGCGGCCGGAGCCGTTCGAGGGCCTGGGCGAATGGCTCGAGCAGGTGCAGGCCTTCTGGAGCGACCAGCTCGATGCCTTCAAGGACCATGTCGCGCACAGGCAGCGAGGCCGGCGGTGAGCGCCAAGGTCATGGTGGCCGTCACGGTCGTGGCCGATCCCGCCACGGCGTTCGAGATCTTCACCCAGGAGGTCGATGCCTGGTGGCGGCACGGACCGAGGTATCGCTTCCGCGGCAAGAGGTCGGGCACCATGCGCTTCGAGCCCGGCGTCGGTGGCCGGCTGGTCGAGGTCTATGACGACGCCAGCGGCGATCTTTACGAGGTCGGCAAGATCCTCACCTGGGAACCCGGCGCGCGGCTGGCGTTCGAGTGGCGCGGCCCGAACTACCGGCCGGGCCAGGTCACGATGGTCGAGGTCCGCTTCATCGCCACACAGGACGGCACGCGCGTCGTCGTCGAGCACAGCGGCTGGGAGAGCCTGCCCACCGGCCACCCGGCGCGGCACGGCATGAACGAGGTGCCGTTCCTGCACACCATGGCCGGCTGGTGGCAGGAGCAGCTTGCCGACCTGAAGACCCACGGCCGGAGGACGTCATGACACCCCAGGACATGCCGCCGCCGATCGCGCTCTTCCGCATGATCACCGGCTACTACGTGTCGCGCGCCGTCCACCTCGCGGCCCAGCTCGGCATCGCCGATCTGCTGAGCGACGGACCTGTCGATGCCGCCGACCTCGCCGGCCGCACGGCAACGCACGCGCCCTCGCTCAAGCGCGTGCTGCGCCTGCTGGCAGGCGCGGGCGTGCTGAGCGAGGGCGAGGACGGCCGCTTTGCCCTGACACCCACCGGCGCCTGCCTGCGCCGCGACGTGCCCGGCTCGATGCACGCCGCGGCGCTGGTGTTCGGCGGCACCACGCAGCAGGCCTGGGGCGCGCTGCGCCACAGCGTAGCGACCGGCGAGCCGGCGTTCCACCGCGTCTTCGGTGCCGACGCCTTCACCTACCTGGAACAGCACCCGGACGATGGCCGCACCTTCGACCTCGCCATGGCGGGCTTCACGCGCATGATCGCGGGCGCCGTTGCGGCGACGTACGACTTCTCGCGCTTCGCCACGGTGATGGATGTCGGCGGCGGCAACGGCATGCTGCTGGAAGGCGTGCTTGCGGCATACCCCGCGCTGCGCGGCATTCTGTTCGATCTCCCTCATGTCGCCGAGCGCGCCCGCCAACGCCTGGGTGAGATCGGTCTCGCCGAGCGCTGTACGGTGGCGGATGGCGACTTCTTCACCGCCGTACCCGAAGGTGCCGACGCCTATATGCTGAAGCATGTCATCCATGACTGGGACGATGCGCGCGCCACGGCGATCCTCACGAACTGCCACCGTGCCATGAACCCCAACGGCACCCTGCTGCTGGTCGAAGGCGTCTATCCGCCGCGCATCGACGGCTCGGACACCGCCTTCTCGGCGGCGGCCAACGACGTGAACATGCTGGTCTGCACCGGTGGCCGGCAGCGCTCGGAACAAGAGTTCCGCGACCTCTACCAAGCCGCCGGATTCCAGCTGACGCGCATCGTGCCGACGCCGGCGCGGGTCTGTGTCATCGAGGGCGTGAAGGCCTGAACGACGAAGGGCGGCCGCGGCCGCCCTTCTCGCTTGAATGATATCGGCCGATCAGCCGGCGGCGGCCACGGCGCGCTTGGCCATCACGGTGACCAGGTGGGCGCGGTATTCCGGGCTGCCATGGATGTCGCCGTTCAGGCCATCGGCCGGCACCTTGACGCCGGCGACGGCGTCGGGCGACCAGCTCTTGGCCAGCGCGTCTTCCATCGCCTTGACGCGGAAGGCGCACGGGCCGGCACCGGTCACCGCCACGCGCGGGCCCGAGGCGGTCTGCGCCACGAACACGCCGACCATGGCGTAGCGCGAGGCCGGGTTGGGGAACTTCATGTAGGCGGCCTTGGTCGCCGTCGGGAAGCTGATCGACGTGATGATCTCGCCTTCCTTCAGCGCCGTCTCGAACAGGCCCTTGAAGAAGTCGTCGGCCGCGATCTTGCGCTCGTTGGTGGTGATGGTAGCGCCCAGCGCCAGCACCGCCGCCGGATAGTCGGCTGCCGGATCGCTGTTGGCGACCGAGCCGCCGATGGTGCCGCGGTTGCGTACCTGGCCATCGCCGATGTTGGCGGCAAGCTTGGCCAGCGCCGGGATCGCCTTGGCGACGTCGGCCGAAGCGGCGACCTCGGCGTGCTTGGTCATGGCGCCGATGGTGACGGTGTTGCCGTCGACCTTGATGCCGCGCAGGTCGCCGATACCGCCGAGATCGACGACGTCGGACGGCTGCGCCAGGCGCTGCTTCAGGGTCGGGATCAAGGTCATGCCACCGGCCATGAACTTGCCGTCCGACGCCTTCTTCACCGCCGCGATGGCGTCAGCCACCGACTTCGGCTTGTGGTAGGCAAAATCGTACATTGCTTCCTCCTGAACCCAGAGCGCTCAGTGCGCGTGAATGGCTTCCCACACCGCGCGCGGCGTGGCGGGCATCTCGATCCGATCCTGGGCGCCGACCTGGGCCAGCGCGTCACGCACGGCGTTCATCACCGCGGCGGGTGCGGCGATGGCGCCGGCCTCGCCGCAGCCCTTCACACCCAGCGGGTTGTGCGGGCACGGCGTCACCTGGTAGCCGAGCTTGAACGACGGCAGGTTGTCGGCGCGCGGCATGCAGTAGTCCATGTACGAGCCGCTCAGCAGCTGGCCCGAGGCCTTGTCGTACACCGCGTTCTCCAAGAGAGCCTGGCCGACGCCCTGGGCGATGCCGCCATGGACCTGGCCCTCGACGATCATCGGGTTGACGATGTTGCCGAAATCGTCGACCGCCACGAAGTTCACGATGTCGACCACGCCGGTGTCGGGATCGATCTCGACCTCGCAGATCTGCGTGCCCGACGGATAGGTGAAGTTCGACGGATCGTAGAACGCGTTCTCGTCCATGCCCGGCTCGAGCTTGTCCGAGGGATAGTTGTGCGGCACGTAGGCCGCGAACACGGCCTGGCCCAGCGGCACCGCCTTGTCGGTGCCGGCGACCTTGAAGGTCCCGTCCTCGAACACGATGTCGGCCTCCGACGCCTCCATCAGATGGGCGGCGATCGTCTTGCCCTTGGCGATGATCTTGTCGGCCGCCTTCATGATCGCCGAGCCGCCCACCGGCAGCGAGCGCGAGCCGTAGGTGCCCATGCCGAACGGCACCTGCGAGGTGTCGCCGTGCACGACCTCGATCTGCTCGATCGGGATGCCGAGCTTGTCCGACACGATCTGCGCGAACGTCGTCTCGTGGCTCTGGCCGTGGCTGTGCGAGCCGGTGAGGATCTGCAGGTTGCCGGTCGGGTTGAAGCGCAGTTCGGCGCTCTCCCACAGGCCGACGCCGGCGCCCAGCGAACCGACCACCGCCGACGGCGCGATGCCGCAGGCCTCGATGTAGGAGCAGATGCCGACACCGCGCAGCTTGCCGCTGGCCTTGGCAGTCGCCTTGCGGCCGGCGGCACCGGCGTAGTCGGCGAGCTTCATCGCCTGATCGAGGATCGGCGCGTAGTTGCCCGAGTCGTAGGTCAGCGCCACCGGCGTCGCGTAGGGGAACGCATCGGCTGCGATGTAGTTGCGCCGGCGCAGCTCCGCCGGATCGATCTTCATCTCGTGCGCCGCCTTGCTGACGATCGACTCCACGAGGTACGTCGCCTCGGGCCGGCCGGCGCCGCGATAGGCATCGACCGGCGCGGTGTGCGTGAACGACGCGCGCACGTTGCAGTAGATCAGCGGCGTCGTGTACTGGCCCGCCAGCAGGGTGGCGTACAGATAGGTCGGCACCGCGGTGGCGAAGGTCGACAGATACGCGCCGAGGTTGGCGACGGTGTCGACCTTGAAGGCCAGG
>DATEIF010000491.1:0-4957 GCA_035279205.1 Vineibacter sp. | reverse complement strand
GGCTTCCCTGATGTCACGCGCATTCTCGCCTTCGCGCGCATGCGTCCGTGGGAAGAGCGCACGGTCAAGCAGCAGTCGATCACGGAGTGGGCGCGACCGCTGACCCAACGGATCCCGGGCATCCTGGCGTTTCCCGTCAATCCGCCGTCGTTCGGACTGCGCTCGACAGACAAGCCCGTGCAGGTCGTGCTGCTGACGACGCAGCCCTATGAAGTCCTGGATGCGGCCACCGATCAGATCATGACGATCGCGCGCACCAACGCCTGCCTCACGGCGCTCGATACCGATCTCAAGCTCAACAAGCCCGATCTGCGGGTCCGCCCGGACCGCGAGAAAGCAGCCCTGCTTGGCGTCGAGGTCGACACCATCGGCCGCACGCTCGAGACGCTGATGGGTGGCCGGCAGGTGACGCGCTTCAAGCGCGAGGGCAAGCAGTACGACGTGATGGTCCAGGTCGCCGACTCAGACCGCGTGCGGCCCGATCAGCTCAACGAGATCTTCGTCCGCGGCCGCTCCGGGCAGATGATTCCCCTGGCGACCCTCATCAGCATCCACGAAACGGTGGCGCCCAAGGAGCTGAACCACTTCAACAAGCTGCGCGCATCGACGGTCTCGGCCAATCTGGCGGCCGGCTGCGCGCTGGGTGATGCGCTGACTTTCATGGAGCGAGCCGCCGGCCAGCTGCCGCCGTCGATCCGCATCGACTACAACGGCGTCAGCCGCGAGTTCAAGATCTCGTCGAAGGGACTGTACGAGCTTTTCCTGATGGCGCTGATCTTCATCTTCCTGGTGCTGGCGGCGCAGTTCGAGAGCTTCATCGACCCTCTGATCATCATGCTGACCGTGCCGCTCACGATGACGGGCGCTCTGTTGGCCCTGCACTTCACCGGCAACACGCTCAACGTCTACAGCCAGATCGGCCTGGTCACCCTGATCGGGCTGATCACCAAGCACGGCATCCTGATCGTCGAGTTCGCCAACCAGCTTCAGGAGACGGGCCTGTCGAAGCTCGAGGCCGTGCAGCAGGCAGCGACCTTGCGCCTGCGCCCGATCCTGATGACAACCGGCGCCATGGTGCTGGGCGCCATTCCGCTGGCCACCGCCACCGGCGCCGGCGGCGAAAGCCGCCAGGCGATCGGCTGGGTCATCGTCGGCGGGCTGACGCTGGGCACGCTGCTGACCCTGTTCGTGGTGCCGACGGCCTACAGCTATCTGGCACGCACGCGGCGGCATCCGCAGCAGGATACCGCAACGGCTGCGCCGCACGAGGGCACGACGCAGCCGGCAGAATAGCGACCGGCAAACGCCGGCCAACCTGTGATTACTTGAAGATACCCTTGACGGTCTGCCAGATGCTCTTGCCGACCGACACGATGACGTCGGCGGGGCTCGACGATGCGACTTCCTCGGTGACCTTCGAGGCTTCGACGACAGCCGGCGTGATCTCCGCGAACATCTTCATATTCGCCAAGGTCACCGGGCCGGCATAGCCGTCGGCATCAAGACCGTTCTTGGCCTGGTAGGCCTTGACGGCGGCCGCCGTCCCGGCGCCGTACTGGCCGTCCGCCGTGATGCCCAGCGACGTCTGCAGCTTCTTCACGGTCTCGCCGGTCGATCCCGGCATCAGCAGGATCAACTCGTGCAGTCCCATCTGTGCGAACGTGTCGGGTCCCGCGATGCCGTCGACGGCGAGGCCATGTTCCTTCTGGTACGCCTTCAAGGCGGCATCCGTCGCCGGGCCGAACTGTCCATCGGCGGTGACACCCAGTTTCTGCTGCAACCGCTTGACGGGCTCGCCCGCCATGCCGAGCTTCAAGAGTGCCATGACATGTCCTCCGCTGCTGGGATGCCGGTGAGGCCCGGCCTGAAACGGCGCACGCGTCGCCGCCCGTCATGATGCAGTGCCGACAAGGAAAGACTAGTGAAAAGATGCCAAAGTCGGGCCTTGGCGCGTGACAATCGCTGCCGCAAACTGTCATGGCGCTGAAATGAAATCGAGCAGTCGAGCCCCATCCCATGTCGACGGTTGAGTTCTGGTACGAGTTCGGCAGCACATACTCCTACCTCGCGGCCGAACGGGTCGAAGGCGTGGCGCGTGTCATGGGCGTCGCGGTGCAGTGGCGGCCGTTCCTGCTGGGACCGATCTTCGATGCGCAGGGTTGGGCGAGCTCGCCGTTCAACCTCTTTCCCATCAAGGGCGCCAACATGTGGCGCGACGTCGAGCGGATCGCCGCCAAGTACCACCTGGCCTGGACCCGCCCAACCACCCTGCCGCGCAACGGGCTGCTCGCGGCGCGGGTCGCGCTGATCGGCGCCGACGATGGCTGGATCGCCAATTTCACGCGCGCCGTCTTCCGCGCCAACTTCGTGGAGGACCGCGACATCGGCGATGCGGCGGTCATCGCCGATATCGTCGCCAAGCTCGGCCTCGACCCGTCGGTGATGGCGCGCGCCAACACACCCGAGAACAAGGCGCGCCTGCGCACGCAGACCGACACGGCGGTCGCGCTCGGCATCTACGGCGCCCCCTCGTTTACCGTCGACAAGGAGCTGTTCTGGGGCCACGACCGCATGGAGCAGGCCTTCCAGTGGGCCAAGTCACCGTGGATGTGATGCCCGCATTTCACCCTTGATCAGGAGAAGACACCGATGCCCTTCCCGTTGTCGACCGATACGCCGGCCGCGCTTGGATTGCGCACCGATCAGCTCGACCGGCTGGTCGCGCTGATCGAGAAGCAGATTGCCGACGGCCACTATCCCGGCTGTCAGATCGCGCTGGCGCGCCACGGCAAGCTGGCGATGGTGCGAAGCTTCGGCGACGCCACGACCCAGCCCGACCGCCGTCGCGCCAAGGACGACACGCTGTGGCTGCTCTACTCCAACACCAAGGTCATCCTCGCGACCACGATGTGGGCGCTGGCCGAGCGCGGTGCGTTCCGCTTCGTCGACCGGGTTTCCGACCATGTCCCCGAGTTCAAGAAGAACGGCAAGGGCAGCATCACGTTGCTGCAGCTGCTGACGCATCAGGGCGGCTTCCCCAACGCCGTCGTGCGCAAGGAGGCATGGGACGATCACGCCAAGCTGCGCGAGGTGGTGTGCGACTTCAGCCTCGAATGGACGCCGGGCTCGAAGATCCACTATCACGGCCTGTCGGCGCACTGGGTCGCCGCGGTCGTGATCGAAGCCGTGACCGGCAAGGACTTCCGCGACGTCGTGCGCGAGACGGTGATCGAGCCGCTGGGCCTGGCAGACGACCTGTTCATGGGTGTCGGTCCCGCCCAGGCCGCGCGCGTCTCGGACATGCACTACCCGCCGCCGCTGGGTGGCGCGCCGCAGAACGAGCCCGACAACAACACGCCCGAATGGCGGCGCGCTGGCATTCCCGGCGGCGGCGCCTACGGCACCGCGCGTGGCATGGTGGCGCTGTACCAGATGATGCTGGCTGGCGGTGAGCTCAATGGTCATCGCCTGGTCTCCCCGCGCACCTTGCAGTATGCGATCCGCAACTGGACCGGTGATCGCGTTGATGAGTTCATGGGCATGCCCATGCATCGCGGCATCGGCCCGCATCTGCGCGGCACCACCGAGACCATCCGCGGCATGGGCTCGTTGGCCTCGCCGCGCACGTTCGGTCATGGCGGCGTCGGCACGTCGTATTGCTGGGCCGACCCCGACTCCGGCGTCTCCTTCGCCTACATCACCAACAACCGCATCCCCGATCCCTGGCACAGCTGGCGGCTCGACCACGTCGCCAACCTGGTGCACACGGCCATCCTCTGAGGTGCCTCACATCCGCTCGCGGGCCCGCGCTTCGAGGGCCAAGGGCACGGCGGCCAGCACCAGGGCGACGAGCGACAGCACGAAGGTGCCGCCGTAGCCTCCGGTGAGGTCGTGCGCTAAGCCGCCGAGCCAGGCGCCGACGGCACCGCCGGCGCCCATGCCGCAGGTGATCAGGCCGTAGATGCGCCCGGCATGGGCGCCGCGGTAGCGCAGGGTCGCCAGGGTCGAGATCATCGGCCCGCGCGATCCCATGGTGCTGCCGAAGAACAGGATGAAGGCGCCGATCAGCCACGTGTCGTCGGGGCCGCGCACCAGCCACAGCGCCACGATGCCGAGCCCCGTGCCGGTGTACGCGGCGACGGCCCCCAGCATGCGCCCGCCGCGATCGGCGAGCCAGTTGAAGCCGATCATGCCCAGCGGCGTCAGCATCGCGGTCAGCGCCCACACGCGCGCCGCGGCGGCGGCCGTGAGGCCGCGGTCGATCAGGTAGGCATTGGCCTGCGGTGCCAGGCTGAAGATCGACAGCGACGTCATCGCGAATGCCAGGGTCAGCCCCCAGAACGGCGGATCGCGCAGCGCCATGGCGACCGTAGGGCCCATGCCCAGCGTCCGCTCGTTGCCGCGCGCGGCCATGATCGCCGGAGCACCGGCCGCGATCCGGCGCCACGGCATCAGGGCGACGGGCACGACACAGGCCAGCACCGCGGCACCCAGGCACGTATAGGCGAAGCGCCAGTCATGCGCCTGGATGAGGGCCTCGGCCAGCGGCGAGATCATCATCACGCCGACGCTGCCGGCCGACCATACGACGGCCAGCGCCGTGCCCAGCCGCGCCGAGAACCAGCGTCCGAGCAGCCCGGCGAACGTCACGCTGCCCAGCGCCGCCGCGGCCAGGCCCGCTGCCACCCCCAGCGTGGCATGCAGCTGCCAGACGGCCGACGCCTGCGCGGCGAGCAGCGTGCCGCCGCCGGCGCAAACCAAACCGGCGAGGATCAGCACACGCGGCCCGATACGATCGAGCAACAGGCCGGCGAAGGGACCACCCAAGCCCATCGCCAGCATGCCCAGGCCGTAGACGCTGGTGACGACGGCGCGCTCGGCATCGAAGGCGGCCTGCAGCGAGGGCACGAAAACGCCGAACGATTCGCCCACGCCGCGCGTGGCGAGGTTCAGCAGG
>DATEIF010000490.1:0-3268 GCA_035279205.1 Vineibacter sp. | reverse complement strand
TCGACGAGCACGCCAAGCAGGGCAAGATCGCCAAGTGCGCCAACGTCTTCGGCGGGCTGGGCCGTCTGGTCGCTTCCGGTTCGACCTACAGCGCCAAGTCGAACTGGAATGCCGAGGCGGGCGATGCGCACGCCGTGCAGTCGATCGTGGCGTTGAGCGGCTTCAATCCGTCGGTTCAATCGCAGCGCGCCGCCGGCGTGGTCTTCGCGGCACCGGTGGGCAGCACCTGTGAAGGCACCCTGGTGCGCGTGACGCCGACCACCGACAGCTGCCAGCTGGTGGCGGCCGAGCTCGCCAAGCAGAGCGGCCAGACCGGCGTGCTGGGCGACATGACGCTGATGACCATGCCCAACGGCGCGCAGGTCATGCTGGTGCCGCTGGCCAACGCCTGCGTCGCCGTCAGCGTCCTGCAAGGCGCCGGCTGAGGAATCCTCCTCCCCACGCAGTGGTGGCCTGGGAGCGCGGGCGTCCCGCCCGCATCGGCGCCTAGCGCCGACAGATATGAGCGGGCCAGAGGCCCGCGCTCCCAGGCCACCGCCCCCACTGCGTGGGGAAGGGATGACCACACCATGCTTCCCGTATCCGCGCTGCAGTCGATGAACGTGCTGTGGGCGACGCCGTGCTACATCTCGGCCGTCTCCATGAACTACGTCACCAGCATGTTCCAGCTGACGCACGAGGCGATCGGGCTGGGGCTGCGATCGAGCCTGCACATGCGCGCCGAGAGCCTGGTCACGCGTGCGCGCAACGAGATCGTGAAGTTCTTCCTGATGAACGAGCAGTACACGCATCTGTTCTGGATCGACTCCGATCTCGCGTTCACGCCGCAGGCGGCGATCCGCCTGCTGCTCAGCGACCTCGACGTGGCGGCCGGCATCTATCCCATCAAGCGCTTCAACTGGCCGCCGCAGGGCGTGCCCGCCGGCACCACCCGGGAAGCCTTCGAGACGCTCTACACCGACTATCCGATCAACCTGGTCGGCGGCGGCGCGACGCCGATCGCCGACGTCGTCACGCCCGACGATTTCATCGAGGTCGCCGAAGCGCCGACCGGCTTCATGGTGATCAAGCGGGCGGTGTTCAGCCGGTTGATGGCGCACTACCCCACGCTCAACTACGTGCCCGACGGCCCGCCCGACAATCCGGAGGCACCGTTCTACTGGCTGTTCTTCGACTGCATGGTGGATCCGGACTCCAGGCGCTACCTGTCGGAGGATTACGCGTTCTGCCGCCGCTGGCGCGATATCGGCGGCAAGGTCCATGCCGACCTCCGCTCCGACCTCGGGCACCTGGGCCAGCATATGTTCCGCGGCAACCTGGCTGAAAGCGTACGTGTGCGCTCACCCTAGGCCTGACGCAGACAATCTGCATCTTGTTCCCTGACGCGGGGCCGGTAACGTTCCGGCAACCCTGCCGCGCGACATGACAGCGGTCCCGTTTGCCGTGGGACCGCGCCGAGCCCTCGATCGCGTGTCCATGCCGTCAGCTCAGAATAAAGAGGCAGAGGTTCTTCCATGCTGATCTTTTTCCATCTGGCGTTGCGCCGCATGGCGCAGCGCCAGCGGCACCTTCGGCCCGAGGCAGCCGGTCCGGCCCTTGTTCCGGTGCTGCGTCCGGCCGGGCCGTTGGTCCCGCTGGGGCAGGCCGCCGACCGGCGCCTGGGCGCATCGCCCGATGGCGCGCCCCGGGCGCCACGACCTTACAAACGACGCAATAAGGGGCTTTGAACCGCATCCACCGGTGCCGATCGCCGGTGTCCGCACGGGAGCAACAGCCATGTTTGTCACACGCCTGACTTGCAACCACCGTCCGCTGGCGTTGCTGGCGGTCCTGGGTGCCGCCCTGGCGCTCGCCGGCTGTGGCGTCGTGGCGCTGCCGGTGCGCGCCACCAGTGCCGTCGTGAAGGTTGTGCCGGTGGCCGGCGACGTGGTGGCCGCGCCGCTGGACGTGACGGCCGATGTCATCGATTGAGTTTCTGTCACCCCAGAGATGAATGCATGCGTGTCCTGATCGTAGAGGATGATCGCGCGCTGGCCGGCTGGCTGCAGGAAGCCTTCCAGCGCGAGATCGGCACGGCCGACAAGGTCGACTGCCTGGATGCGGCGCGCGCCGCCCTGGCGGTCGGCCGCTTCGAGCTGGTCGTCGTCGACCGGCGCCTGCCCGATGGCGACGGCGTGTCCCTGCTGGGCGATCTGCGGGCGCTCGATCCGCGCCCGGCGACTCTGATGCTGACGGCGCTCGACGATCCCGAGGACATCGCCGCCGCGCTTGACGGCGGCGCCGACGAGTATATCGGCAAGCCGTTCGAGCCGGTCGAGCTCTTCGCCCGTGTGCGCGCGCTGCTGCGGCGCTACTTCCTCGACCGCAGCGGCTCGCTGCAGGTCGGCAACCTGCGCTACGACATCGCCCATCGCTCCGCCTTCCAGGGCGAGATCCGCCTGCCGCTGCCCCGGCGCGAGCTGGCGATCCTCGAGATCCTCATTCGTCGGGTCGACCGTGTCGTGCTGCGAGAGGCGCTCGAGTCGTCCGTCTACGGGTTCGATGACGAGATCCAGTCCAATGCGCTGGACTCGCACGTCTCGCGGCTGCGTCGGCGGCTGCGCGAATTCGGCTGCACCGCCAAGATCACGACGGTCCGCGGCGTCGGCTATGTGTTGAACGCCCCATGACGCGCCGCCGCTCGATCACGGTCATGGCGGCGGCGACGTTCGCCGGCTCGCTGGTCGCGGTCATGGCCTGCGGCTTCATGATCGTCCTCTCCTACCTCCTGAATTTCGGCGAGGACAGGCTGCTGATGGGCCCGCTCAAGGCGCTGTCGCTGCTGCAGACGGCGACGGCACGCAATGCGGCGGGCCAGCTGGTGCTGGAGCCCAACGCCGAGCTCACCACCTTCGTCGGCACCCATCGCAAGCTCTGGTACGTGATCAGCGACGGCGATACGACGCTGACCCATGGCGTGATGCTGGCCAACCCGGGACATGACGGCGCCTGGCAGGGGCGTCTGCGATTGACGGAGTTCAAGGCCGCCGCCAGCGCCAAGTCCGTCGATGCCGACGGTGCCGTCAGCGTGGCCGTCATCACCGAGACGCGTGCCGGTCCGATCTCCATCGAGGTGGGCGGCGTGCTGCCGCTGCCGTTCATGGAGATGATCCTGTTCACCATCGGTGATGCCTCCAATCTCTATTTTCTGCTCGGCTTCATCCTGCTGGCCATGATCGTGACGCATGTGGTCCTGCTGCCGCGCCTGATCGCGCGGCCGGTACGCCGC
>DATEIF010000489.1:0-2371 GCA_035279205.1 Vineibacter sp. | reverse complement strand
CGGCACGTCCGGGTCTGTGGGGGGTGAGGGTGGTAACATCCTCACCTACCCGGCGGGCGCTCGGGATGACAGTTGACCGAATTACAACACCACGCAACAACGCCAGGAAGGTAGACACCATGACCATCCATCCTGCCTTGGCCAGCGGACGCGTCGCCGTCATCACCGGTGCGGCAAGCGGCATCGGTCTGGCGGCCGCGAAGCGCTTCGCCACCATGGGTATGAAACTCTGCCTCGCCGACCTCAGCGAAGATGCTCTCGCATCGGCGGTCGCCGACATTGGTGCCCCGGCAGGAACTGTTCTGGCGGTACCGACGGACGTGTCCCAGCTGGCCGACGTCGAGCGCCTGAAGGCGGAGGCCTATCGCGCCTTCGGCGAGGTCGCCGTGCTGATGAACAATGCCGGGACGGCGCCCGGCGGCGGACCATGGGATCACTATGATCGCTGGCGCCGTGTGCTGAACGTCAATCTCTGGGGCGTCATCAACGGCGTGCAAACCTTCACCCAGGCGATGATCGATCAGGGCACGGCCTGCGCCATCATCAGCACGGGATCGAAGCAGGGCATCACCTGCCCGCCCGGCGATACCGCGTACAATGTCAGCAAGGCCGGCGTCAAAGTCCTGACCGAGGCGCTCGCGCATGAGCTGCGCAACGTGCCTGGCTGCCGCATCACGGCGCATCTGCTGGTGCCCGGCTTCACCTTCACTGGCATCACCCGGCCACGGCGCACCGAGAAACCGCCGGCGGCATGGCTGCCGGAAGAGGTCGTCGACATGATGGTCGAGCGTATGAGCGCCGGCGACTTCTACATCATCTGCCCGGACAACGATGTCACGGCCGACATGGATCACCGGCGCATGCAGTGGGCGATGGAGGACATCATCCACAATCGGCCGGCACTCTCGCGCTGGCATGCCGACTACAAAGATGCTTTCGACGCCTTCATGAAGGCACCAGCGCGCTCATCGACGACCTGAGCCGACGCACGCGACATCGAGTGGATGGTCGTCCACAGGCTGGCAGCGCCGTCATCGCGACGGCGCGCTCAGACCGGCGCGAGCACGCCGGCATGAGCATGCGCGCCGGCCATGTCGGCGTGGCCTAGTGCCGCCACGAACGCACTGATGCCGGCGCTGCGCAGCGGCACGTAAGGCTTCGCAGCCTGCCGGCAGAGGCGTTTCACGATCGCGACCGCCTCATGACTGACGCAGTCCACGGGAAACATCACGACGTCGGCACGACTGACCAGACCGGCCAGCAGACCGGTGCGATCGTCGACCCCACCGTCGTGCTGCAGGAAAGTAAACCCCCGCTGCTCGCTGAAGGCGCGCAAATGATTGAGTTGGTTCGGCCGTCCACCGACATAGAGTAACGCCAGGCCCTGCAGCGAGGCCGACACCTCGGACATGCGATCGTCATCGGCCTGGGGCGACAGCAGCCGTTTTTCGACCGCGGCAAGCTCCTGGCGCAGGACAGCCTCGCCATGCGCCGCAGCCTCATGACGAGCCCGCTCATGACGCAGGTCTACCAGCGCCTGCTCGAGTCGCTTCTCGAGGAGCGCCCGCCTGTTTTTCTCCGACGTCAGGCGTCGATCGAGATCGCCGACCAGCTTGCTGAGCGTCGCTTGCTCGGTATCGCTACCCGACTCGCCACGGCAGGCGACGTCTTCCGTGATCCGGCGGGCCAGCAGGTCGCTCAGATCGCGGATCTTGGCGTCCCGTGATGTGAGGCCTTCGCGCAATTGCTCCTGCTGCCGATACAACTTCTCCCGCAACTCGCCATTCTCTGCCTCCAGGACACTCAGGCGGCGGATGTCGGCCCGGTTGGCGGCTCCCACAAGATGGGACAGCATGTGCACGTCGCCGAAGACGTCACGGATCAGCGCCTCGTTGGTCGCCGGATGGGTGAGCGCCGCCCAGTAGGCGCCCGGGATCTCGCCCCGTTTGACCGCCGCCTGCCACAGGGTGCGAACCTGCTCGACGGTTTTGGCGGCATCGAACTGGTTGATGACCGGCCGATGCCGCTTGTCCAGGGCCTTGTGCAACAGTTTGGCGGCACCATCGTGACGCGCCGCCAGCAATACACCCTGGCCATGCAGATCGTGCTCGGAAAGGCCATGGCAGATGACGCCGGCCTTGGTCAGGATCTGTCGCAGCTCACCGCTCGACAGGCACGTCCCAATGATCGAGCAATGCAGGTTCCTGGACAGCTCCCAGATCTTGGTGCGCCGCTGCAGCGCCTGCGGCACCACCTCGGACGTCCTGGCAATCAGGACCGGCGGCAGCGGCGCCAGTTGCAGGACATGCCCATGCCCACCGGCATGTCGTCGCGGGCCGAGCCCAAAGGGATCGAGGGAAGCAGCCGTCTT
>DATEIF010000488.1:0-7004 GCA_035279205.1 Vineibacter sp. | reverse complement strand
TGGATCTCGACGAGCGGCGTGTGTGCCTCCTGCAGCAGCATCGCCCGCATCTGGTGTCTCCTTGCGATCGTGATCCTTTACCGCGATTTGACGCGGCAGGGCAGCGATGGAGATGGCCGGAGGCGAAATGTTGGCCTCTTGAGTCGCGGCGCGCCGGGTACCAACTGAATGAGTGCTCTCATGCCGCTGGCCGGGGCGCGTCATGTTCGAACAGTTGGGAGCCCACCCATGACGGTCATCGAACTTGCTGAAGTCACCAGAACCAAGCCGCCGGGACGGCCGCGCGTCATGACGTTCTACAGTCCGGTGCACCGCGGCGATGATGGACAGGACCGCTCGCTCAGCATCAGCCTGCGGATCGAGGATGGCGACATCGCGCGCGTGCTGCACATCGTGCGCAAGAACGGCGGCATCGGACAGGAGAACGCCGAGGGCGTCCTCCAGTACGTCCCCTGGCCCTGCGCCGCCGTCACCATTCGCGACGCCTGATTTGGCCTTTGCATGGGCCGGCCGCATTCAAACCAAAACGCCTTCCATCAACGTTTGATCTCTAGCAGTCTCATATGATATACATTTGTGAAGTATATCATATGAGGCTGCTATGCAGGTTTCAAAGTGGGGCAATAGCCTTGCCATCCGTCTTCCCAGAGCGGTGGTCGATGCGCTCAAGCTCAAGGAAGGCGACGAGATCGAGATCACCATTGCAGGATCGCATCACTTCGAAGTCTCCCGTGACCGTAAGCGCGAGGAAGCGCTGAAGCGGCTGCGCGCCCTGAGGCGGCCTCTGCCCTCGGGATTCAAGTTTGACAGGGAAGAGGCAAATGAACGCTAAGCCGTTCCTTGACACCAATATCGTCGTCTATGCGTTCAGTTCAAACGAGCCCAAGAGTGGTAGGGCAGAGGCGCTGTTGGCAGAAGGCGGAGTCATTAGTGTTCAAGTCCTGAATGAATTCGTGAATGTTTCCCGACGCAAGCACGGACGCGGTTGGGATGAAATCCTCGACGCTCTGGGTGTCCTGAAGATCCTGCTCGACCCGCCTCAGCCGATTACGGTCGAATTGCACGAAGCAGCCGTCAAAATCGCACGCGATTATGGTTTTTCGATTTACGACAGTCTCATCGTCGCGGCGGCGCTGGGGGCTGGTTGCTCCGTCCTCTACTCCGAGGATCTTCAGAACGGGCAAGTGATCGAGCAACTAACGATTCAAAATCCGTTCACCTGATAGAGAATCGACCGGGACCTTCAGGCACTGGGCTGAAGGAGGCCCAGGTCGTCTTTCACGCAGCTGATCAATCAACTGAACGTCGCGCATCGCTCACCCCGGGGCTCGGGCAAACCCTCACACGCAGCAAAGGGCATGCCGGTGGCGCCAAGGGTTGCCCGCTGACCTGCATGGCTGCGGCCCGGGAGGCGCCGATTGACAGATCCGGCACCGGCTCTCTATCGTCCTGAAAAAAGGGACATCGTTCCGAAAAATGGAACAGCGATGAGCGCTCTGTCGAATGCCGTCACCATTCTGCGCTGGCTGCGCCAGCACGGGCCGGAGGTCGGCGTCACCGAGGTGGCCACCGCGCTCGACCTGCCCAAGAGCACGGCATCGCGCGTGCTCAAGGACATGGCCGCCCACGGGCTTCTGGAACGCGATGCGGCGACGGCGCGTTACCGGGTCGGCATGCTGCTGCTGGAGGTCGGACGGCACTACGGCGCCGGGCAACCGCTGATCGAGGCGGCCGACGCGACGATGGCGGAGCTGACGCGTCGCACCGGCCATGCCACCGGCATCTCGCTGCTGGACGACGTTGACGTGGTGGTGTTGCGCAGCCGTGCCGGCACGCGGCCGCTGCGCGTCGTGACACCGCCCGGCAAGCGCGGGCCGGCGTGGGCGACATCGACCGGACGATGCCTGCTGGCGCGCCTGGACGATGCCGAGATCGCCGACCGGTTTCGCGTCTTTCCCAAGCCGCAGCTGCCGGCGGCGCCACGGTCCTTGTCGGCGCTGATGGATCGCCTGCGGCAGGTTCGCGCCGCGGGCTGGGAAGAGGCGGAAGAGGAATCGATGTCGGGCGTCGCGGCGGTGTCTGTCTCCGTCGCCGACCCGCGCACGGACGAGGCGGTGGCGTTATACTTCGCCTTCTCGGCGCTGCATGTCGACAAGCGCGAGCGGCGCGAGCTGGTGACGCTGTTGCGCGACGCCGCGGTGCAGCTCGCTGCCCAGTTCGGCGACGCGTCGCCGGCCCGCGCGTTGCGGAGGGCCCATGGCTAGCCTCAGCGAGGCCGTCACGCTGCCGTTGCCGCGATCGGCACGGCCGTCGGTATCGCCGATGGCCTGGCTGGTGGGACCGGCGCTGCTGCTGTTCGTCATCTTCTTCGTGCTGCCGTTCGCTGTCATGGCGGTGCTGTCGATCCTGAGCGGCAATCCGGCGCAGAACCCCAACGTCTATCTCACGGCACGCCACTACCAGCGCTTCCTGGGCGATGACCTTTACTACGATGCGCTGTGGTCTACCCTGCGCATCGGCATCGTCACCACGCTGGCGTCGCTGCTGGTCGGCTATCCGCTGGCGCACTGGATGGCGCGGATAAAGTCGCGCCTGGGCCACGCACTGCTGCTGATGGCGGTGATCGCGCCGATGCTGACCGGCATCGTGGTGCGCACCTTCGCCTGGATGACGATCCTGCAGGACAAGGGCGTCATCAACACCACCCTGATCGGGCTGGGCCTGATCGAGAAGCCGCTGCCGCTGATGTACAACGAGTTCGGCACCGTGGTGGCGCTGGTGCACATCTACGTGCCGTTCATGGTGCTGACGCTCACCGGCGTGATCGGTCGCATCGACGAGCGCCTGGAGCAGGCGGCACGCAACCTCGGGGCCTCGCGCCTGCGCGCCTTTCTCGAGGTCACCCTGCCGCTCAGCCTGCCGGGCATCTTCGCGGGCTCATTGCTGGTGTTCGCGCTGTCAATCAGCGCCTATGTGACGCCGTTCCTGATGGGCGGCACCAACGTGCTGACTCTGCCGATGCTGATCTACCAACAGGTCAGCTCGTCGTTCAATCTCGGCTTCGCCGGTGCGCTGGGCGTCATCCTGCTGGCGGTGTCGCTGGTCGTGGTGATCGCCTACAACCACGTGCTGGCCCGCTTCTCCGGACCGGAGGGGCTGACATGAGCGCGCGCAGCATCGATGCCGGCCGCATGGCCTACTATGTGCTCAACGGCGCCATCATCACCTTCCTGCTGACGCCGATCGCGATCGTGGCCGTCTTCGCGCTGAACCCGACGCCCTACATCTCCTTCCCGCCGGTGGGTATCACCGGCCGCTGGTTCGCCAAGTTCTTCGCCACCGACGATTTCATGATCTCGCTGTGGCTCAGCCTGCGCGTGGCGGTAGTGGTGCTGCTGCTGTCGATGGTGATCGGCGGCGCCTGCGCGCTGGCACTGGCGCGCGGCCGATTGCCCGGCGCGCGCGTGCTGACCGCCTTCTTCATGTCGCCGCTGATGTTGCCGGCCATCCTCACCGGCCTGGCGCTGTTCCAGGTCTTCCAGCTCGCCGAGCTTGACCGGCCGGTCTGGGGCCTGATCGTGGGCCACACCCTGGTGGCGGTGCCCTACGTGCTGCGCACGACCCTGGCGGTGCTGGCCAACTTCGACACCCGGGTCGAGGAGGCCGCCGCCAGCCTCGGCGCTTCGCCGCTGCGCGTCTTCTTCGAGGTGACCCTGCCGCTGATCCGCCCCGGCGTGATCGCCGGCGGCATCTTCGCCTTCATCGTGTCGTTCGACCAGTTCCCGATCTCGCTATTCTTGGTGCCGCCCAAGGGCGAGACCTTGCCGGTCGTGCTGTTCAACTACATGAAGTTCGACCTCGACGGTGCCATCGCGGCCGCCTCGATGGTCTCGATCTTGCTCGCGTTGTCCGTCGTGTTGTTGCTGGAACGCGTCATCGGGCTCAAGGCCTACGTGAAACTGTGAAGACAACTGTCAAACAGGGAGTGAAGAAAGACATGACCGCCAACCGTCTGACCCGCCGCGCCGCGCTCTCTGCCGGTGCCGCAGCCGCGCTCGCCACTGTCGGCGCGCCGGCGATCCTGCATGCCCAGACCGCGACCCTGAAGATCACCACCTGGGGCGGCAAGTGGGGCGAGATCATGAAAGGCGAGCTGCTGCCCGCCTTCGAAAAGGAGTTCAAGTGCACGGTGTCGGCCGACCAGGCCTTTCCGTTCGTGCCCAAGCTGCAGGCCAGCCCGAAGAGCAACCCGGTCTACGACGTCCTGCACACCAACTCGAACGAGCAGTGGAACTCGCTTGATCTGGGCGTTGTCGAGGCCAAGCTCGACCACAAGAAGATCCCCAACATCGCCGACGTCTATCCCTATGCCATCAGCGACAAGATCGTGGGCGTGTCGATCTTCACCAGCGCCATCGGGCTCGGCTACCGCACCGACAAGGGGCTGAAGAAACCGACGTCGTGGAAGGACCTAGCCGATCCGGCGCTGGCCGGCATGCGCGGCGGCTACATCATCCCGGTCAACAGCCTGGGCCAGTGTCATCTGATGATGCTGGGCAAGATCTACGGCAAGGGCTTCACCGACCTCGATGCCGCCTACAAGGCGCTCGAGGCGCTGAAGCCGATCAAGCTGGTCGATTTCACCGGCCAGATGGAAAAGATGCTGCTCGCCGGCGAGGTCAGCATGGGCATCATCCACGACAGCGGCGTGCTGCGCTACGAGGGCCAGAACCAGCCGGTCGACTTCGCCATTCCCAGCGAAGGCGTGATGGCGCTGGAGCAGGTGCTGAACGTGACACCGGGCAGCAAGGTCAAGGAGCTGGCCTACGCCTACATCGACTACATGCTGCGGCCCGACGTGCAGAAGCGGCTGTCGGAGACGGTGTGGTATTCGCCCTCGAACAAGAAGGTGAAGCTCGATCCCAAGTACGACGCCAAGCTGTTCAACACCGAGGCCAAGGTGGCGCAGCTCATCCAGCCGGATTGGAAGTGGTACAACGCGCGCAAGGAAGAGATCGACACGCGCGTGACCCGCTTGCTGAAGGGGTGATCGTCTGATGGCGTTGGCAGATCGCGAAGCACAGGCTTCGGCCGACATCCGGCTCGAGGGCGTCAGCAAGAGCTTCGACGGCAAGGTCAAAGCCGTCGACGACGTATCGCTCGCCATTGCGCCGGGAGAGTTCTTCTCGCTGCTGGGGCCGTCGGGCTGCGGCAAGACCACCAGCCTGCGCATGATCGCCGGCTTCGAGGTGCCGGACGCCGGGCGCATCCGTGTCGGCGGCGCCGACATCACCGACGTGCCGGTGCACAAGCGCGACATGGGCATGGTGTTCCAGTCCTATGCGCTTTTCCCGCATCGCACGGTGGCCGAGAACGTCGCCTTCGGCCTGCGCATGCGCGGCCTGCCGCGCGAGGAGATCCAGCGCCGCGTGGCGGCGGCGCTGAAGCAGGTGGCGCTCGAGGGCTATGCCGAGCGGCGGCCGGGGCAGCTCTCGGGCGGCCAGCAGCAGCGCGTGGCGCTGGCGCGCGCCATCGTCATCCGCCCGCCGGTGCTGCTGTGCGACGAGCCGCTGGGCGCGCTTGATCGCAAGCTGCGCCAGTCCATGCAGTTCGAGCTCAAGCAGTTGCAGAAGGAGCTGGGCGTCACCCTGGTGTTCGTGACGCACGACCAGGAAGAGGCGCTGGCGATGTCCGACCGCATCGCGGTGATGAACGCCGGCCGCGTCGAGCAGGTCGGCGCGCCGGCCGAGATCTACGATCGCCCGCGCACGCGCTTCGTCGCCGACTTCATCGGTGAGATCAACCTGTTCGACGGCACCTGGGACGGCGGCCGTTTCATGGGCCGCGATGGTCGCGCATTGCCCGCTACCATGAACGGCGCCGGACCGGGCGCCGGCGCGGTGGCGGTGCGGCCGGAGAAGGCGCGCATCGTGGCGCCGGCCGAGGGCGCCATCGCCGGCCGCATCGAAAGCGCGAACTTTCTGGGCGGCCAGGTGCTCTACCGCATCGCCGCCAGCGGCGACCGCCACGTGTTGGCCAAGGAAACCAACATCGGCGCCGCCGTGCGCCCGGTTGGCGCCGAGGTCGGCCTGCTATGGACCGAATCCGACGCCGTCGTGCTGGAGGGGTGATGATGACGCACGGAGTGGGCACATCTTCCTCCCCACGCAGTGGGGAGGTGCCCCGAAGGGGCGGAGGGGAGCCCACGTGGTGTTTGCAACCGAGACACCACGTCGGATCCCCCTCCGGCCTTCGGCCACCTCCCCCAACTGCGTTGGGGGAGGGAAACCAGGAGAACTGACATGCCTCGCACTCTCGGTATCGCCGTGATCGGCCAGGCGCCGCGGCCTGATATTGCGGCGCTGTTCGCGGCGCAGGCGCCCGAAGGCGCACGCGTGGTGATGCGCGGCTGCCTCGATGGGCTGAGCGACGCCGAGATCGACGCGCTGCCGCCGACGGGCGGCGCCGATACGCTCTACACGCGGCTGCCCAGCGGTCGCGATGCCAAGATCTCCAAGCAGGCCGTGATCGCCCGCGCCCCTGAGACGCTGGCCAAGCTGCGCGCCGATGGCGCCGACGCGCTGGTGTTCAACTGCACCGGTGCCTTCCCGGCGATGTCCGGTGATGCCGGCGTGCTCTTTCCGTCGCGCGTGCTGGCCGGTCTTGCCGCCGGCCTGCTGCCGCAGGGAAGGCTGGCGCTGCTGGTGCCGCTGCCCGAGCAGGCCGCCAAGCTGAAGGACAAATGGGAACGGCCGGGTATTGACATCATCGCCGAGCCGCTGGTGCCGAGCGGCGATGAGGCCGTGGCCGAAGCGGCGGCGCTGCGCTTGAAGGAACAGCGCCCCGATCTCGTGGCCATGGACTGCATGAGCTACACGCCGCAGACCAAGGCGGTCGTGAAGCGCGTGCTGGGTGTGCCGACCCTGCTGGCGATCACCGCTACCGGTCGGGTGTTGAGGGAGTTGCTGGACTGATGGCTTTGCGTGACATCACGGCCGACGACA
>DATEIF010000487.1:0-3926 GCA_035279205.1 Vineibacter sp. | reverse complement strand
CCGGTGATGCTCGAGGCGCTGGCGAAGATGCGCAATCTCGGCGGCTTCACGGTCACGATCCCGCACAAGTCGGCGATCCTGCCCCTGCTCGGCCGCGTGACGCGTCGCGCCCAGGCGGCGGGCAGCGTTAATCTCGTCAAGCGCGAGGCCGATGGCACGCTCTCGGGCGACATGGCCGACGGCGCAGGCTTCGTGGCGGGGCTCGAAGCGCAAGGACATCGCGTGCGGGGCGCCAGCGTCTGGCTGGTGGGCCTGGGCGGCGCGGGCGGCGCCATCGCGGCGGCGTTGTGCGAAGCCAAAGTCGGCCGGCTTCTGGTCACCGAGCTCAATGCTGCGCGCGCCGATGCCGGACTGGATCGCCTGTCGCGCTTCTATCCCGACGTGCCGGTCGCCAGCATCTCGGCCGAACATCCGCCCCATGGCATCCATTACGCGATCAATGCCACACCGCTCGGCCTACGTCCGGGTGATCCGCTCTCGTTCGATCCCATGACTCTCGACTCCGACGCGGTGATCGCCGAGGTGATCATGAGCCCAGCGGAGACGCCGCTTCTGCAGCGCGCCCGCACCCACGGCCGGCGGGTCCATCACGGTCGACACATGCTCGACCATCAAATCCCGATCTATCTCGACTGGTTCGGCATCGACAGCAAGGGCATCGACATCGTTCGCCTCATGCGTTCGATCCCCTGATCAGTACACGCGTTGGAGAACGGCATGGCTGACAAAAAGGCGCGGACCGCCCTGGTGACGGGCGCGACGGACGGCGTCGGCCGCGTGGTCGCTACACGGCTGGGCGCAGCGGGCTTTCGCGTGCTGGTCCACGGCCGCGACCAGGCACGTGGCGCCGCGACAGTGCGGGAGATCGAGCAGGCCGGCGGCAGCGCCACCTTCCTGCCCGCCGATCTTGCCTCGCTCGACGAGGTGCGTGGCCTTGCGAAGGCTGTCGCCGCGATGACCGATCGGCTGCATCTCCTGATCAACAATGCCGGCATCGGCACCGCCGGCAACAAGCCGGGACGCCAGGTGAGCGCCGACGGTCACGAGCTGCGCTTCGCCGTGAACTACCTGTCCGGCTTCCTGCTCACGCAGCTGCTGTTGCCGCTCCTCAAGGCCAGTGCGCCTGCCCGGATCGTCAACGTCTCTTCGGCCGGACAGCAGGCGATCGATTTCTCCGACGTCATGCTCGTCAGGCATTACAGCGGTGTCGCGGCCTACTGTCAGAGCAAGCTGGCGCAGATCCTGTTCACGATCGACCTCGCCGAAACACTCAAGGGATCGGGCGTGATCGTGAACGCATTGCATCCCTCGACCTATATGAACACGACAATGGTGCGCCAGTCTGGCACGACGCCCATGAGCCGCGTCGAGGACGGCGCCGAGGCGATCCTCAATCTCGCCCTCGGGTCCGCGGTTGAAGGCAGGAGCGGTCTTTATTTCAACGTGCTGCGCGAAGCGCGCGCCAACGGCCAGGCCTACGACGCCGAGGCACGTGCAAAGCTGCGCAAACTCAGCCTCGCATTGACCGGCCTCAAGAGTTGAGGCCGGCGAAGCGACGCAGCTCTTTTGCCATCTCGACCCGCCCGCTGGCGCCGGTAATCACGACGTCGACCATGGGGAAGGACGAATGGAAATGTCCATGTGCCTGCAGCTGCCTGGCGGGCACGCCGGCAGCGGCAAGCGCCTCAGCATAGGCGATCCCCTCGTCCCGCAACGGATCGAACTCGCAGGTCACGACGAACGCCGGCGGCAGTCCGGCAAGCTTGCCACGCAGCGGCGACACCCGGGGATCTTTGCGATCCGCTGGGTCGCAATAGTGGTCCCAGAACCAATGCATCAATGGCCGCGTGAGGAAGTATCCCTCGGCGTTGTCGCGATAGGATCCGCGCTCGAAGTCGCTGTCGGTCACCGGACAGACCAGCAACTGGCCGGCGATCGGCGGGCCGCGTCGATCGCGCGCCAGTTGGCACACGACAGCGGCGATGTTGCCGCCGGCGCTCCAGCCCGCGACGGCGACGGGACCGGGTCGGCCACCGAGTTCAACAGCGTGATCGGAAATCCAGCGCAAGGCCGCGTATCCATCTTCGGCAGCCGTGGGGAAACGGTGCTCCGGGGCATGCCGGTAACCGACGCTGACGAAGATCATGCCGCTGCGGCGGCAGAGATCGCGGCAGAACGGATCGTCGGAATCGTGGCTGCCCAGCACCCAGCCGCCGCCGTGGAAATAGACGACGATCGGATGCGGCCCCGGCGTCGCCGGTCGGTAGAGCCGATAGGGAAGCGTCGTACCCGGTACCGGGAGCGTTCCGTCGACCACCTCGCCGACCGGTCGGCCGGCGGGACGCGTGGCATTGAATTGGTTGACGAAAGCGCGCGCGCCATCGGCGCCAAGCGACTCGATGGTCGGCAGATTCATCTCGGCCAGGGTGTTCAGCAGTATCCGCACGTCGGGCTGCAGGCGCACGATCTCGCCGTCGTTGCATTGCGCGGCGACACCAGGGCCGGTCAGCTTGAAACCCAGCATGCCGCGCTTCACGGCCTCGTTGCAGATCCCGCGATATGGACCGACACCGCCAGGATAAGGCATCAGCCCTTGCGCCTTACCGGAAACGTTGGCGCCCGTGTACCAGGTGTTGGCCAGCCGATGCAGCGTGATCATGGAGCAATCTGCGAGATGGCGCGTCCATCCCGCCTGCGCGGCCTCGGTCGCCTCGATCGTCGTGAAGCCAGCATCGCGCATGGCCACGAGACGATCGACGATCCAGTCGGCATGCTGCTCGATCGACACCACCATGTTCGAGAACACGGAGGGGCTGCCCGGACCGGTGACCAGGAACAGATTGGGGAAGCCGGCGACCGTCAGGCCGAGATAGGTCTTTGGCCCCTTGGCCCAGACGTCCGACAGCGCGACGCCGCCGCGGCCGGTGATCGGATGGACCGCCAGCACGGCGCCCGTCATCGCATCGAATCCGGTGGCGAAGACGATCACGTCCACGTCGTATTTGCCATTGGCGGTTTCGATGCCCGAAGCGGTGATCGCCTTGATCGGTTCGCGCCGCAGGTCGACCAGCTTCACGTTGGGCCGGTTGTAGGTCGCGTAGTAGTTGGTATCCAGGCACGGACGCTTGGCCCCGAACGGGTGGTCATGCGGAGACAAGGCGGCCGCGACCTCCGGATCGCGGACGATGGTGCGGATCTTCTCCCGGATCAGGTCGGCCACCAGCTTGTTGCCGTCGACGTCGACGCCGGCATCGGCCCAGAGTTGGGTCAGGATGACGACGAGATCTCCGGTCGCCCAGGCCTTCTCGAAACGCTCGCGGCGCTGGGCATCGGTGAGCTGCCAACTGAAGTCCGTCGCCGCCGGAATCGGCACGCCCGTCATCGACCAGCGCGCCTGTTCGCGGAAACCGGCGCGGTCCTTCTCGAGCGAGGCCACGCGGTCGGGCAGCGGTGGACCGTTGTGGGCCGGCAGGGCGAAATTCGGCGTCCGCTGGAACACGGTCAGATGGGCCGCCTGGGCCGCAATCATCGGGATCGCCTGGATGCCCGACGATCCCGTGCCGATCACCGCAACGCGGCGCCCTTTCAGGTCCACGCCGTCATGCGGCCAGCGGCTGGTGAAGTAGATGTCGCCGGCGAAGGCATCGATACCGTCGATCTCCGGCAGCTTGGGCGCCGACAGACAACCACTTGCCATTACATAGAAGCGACACGACACCGTCGCACCACCGTCCGTGGACAAGTGCCACCGTTCCTCACTTTCGTCCCACCGCGCCTCCGTCACGTTTGTCGAGAAGCGGATATCGCGGCGCAGGTCGTAGCGGTCGGCGACGAACCCCAGATAGGAAAGAATCTCCGGCTGCGTGGCGTACTTCTCCGACCATTTCCACGCGGCTTCCAGTTCGGGATCGAAGGTGTAGCTGTAG
>DATEIF010000486.1:0-4104 GCA_035279205.1 Vineibacter sp. | reverse complement strand
AAGGCGCCGACGGCCAAGGACTATGCCCGCTTGTGCTGCGAGGCGATCAAGGAGGAGGCCAAGAAGCACGGCCTGCCGCTGCCCAAGCTGCGGCTCGAGCCCGGCCGCGCGCTCTCCGGGCCTGCCGGCATCGCCATCGGCCAGGTCGGCGCCGTCAAGGAGGGCGCGCGCAAGAAGTGGGTGAATATGGACCTGTCGACCAACCACCTGTCCTGGGCGGCGGCGCTGAACTGGTACTATCACGCCGTGCCGGTCGTCGGCGCCGATCGGGCGGCGACGGAAACCGTCGACCTGGTCGGCCCGCTGTGCAACTCCGACGAGGTCGGCGCCCATCGCAAGATGGCGCCACTGGCGCGCGGCGACTACGTCGCCTTCCTCGATGCCGGCGGCTACACCGAATCCTGCGCCGCCCGCTACAACGCCCAGCTGCTGCCGGCCACAGTGCTGGTCAGCGGCAATCGCGCCGAGGTCATCACCGAGCGCGAGCAGCTCAAGGACATCGCCGGCCGCTTCCGCGTGCCGCCGCGGCTGCTAGCCGGCTCCTTCGCACCCGCCGAAGCGCCGTCGGCCGTCGCGGCGGAGTAAGAGTCACTTCCTTCCCCCTCCGGGGGAAGGATAAGGATCGCAAGACTCATGGATCTCGGACTTCACGGCCGCAAGGCCATCGTCTGCGCCGCCAGCCGCGGCCTGGGGCGCGCGGCAGCGTTTTCGCTGGCGCGCGAGGGCGCGGCGGTGACTCTGGTTGCCCGCACCGAGGAGACGCTGGCACGCACGGCGGACGAGCTGCGCCGTGAGACGGGAGCACCCGTCAGAACGGTGGCCGCCGACGTCAATACCGACGCCGGCCGCGAGGCGGCGCTGGCCGCCTGCCCCAAGCCCGACATCCTGGTGAACAATCCGGGCGTGCGCCAGGTGCCGGGCGACTTCCGGACGTGGCCCAAGGAAGAGTGGCAGCGCTGGCTCGATGTGCACTTCCTGTCGTCGGTGCAGTTCATCCAGGCCGTCGTGCCGGGGATGTGCGCGCGCAAGTTCGGCCGCATCGTCAACATGTCGGTGAGCTTCATCAAGTTCCCGCAGGTCGGTTTCGCCCACAGCCATGCCGCGCGCCTGGCCTTGTCGGGCGCCGTGGCCTCGATGGTGCGCGAGCTGATCGCGCACAACGTGACCATCAACACCGTGTGCCCCGGGCTGTTCGACACCGATGCGCTCCACACCAACCTCCACGGCCACGCCCGGCGCGGCAACACCACCTACGAGGCGATCGTCGAGGACCGCCTGAAGACCTGCCCGGCCGGCCGCTTTGCCGATCCCAGCGAGTGCGGCGATCTCATCGCCTATATCTGCAGCGCCCAGGCCGGCTTCATGACCGGCCAGAACATCGTGAGCGACGGTGGCGTCTACCAGGGACTGTTCTGATGAGCGATGCCCTGCTCGCGGCCGCCGGCCGCGTCATCATGATCTCAGGCGCTGGGCGTGGAATCGGCGCTGCAATCGCCCAGCGGCTGTACGCCGACGGCTACAGCCTGTCACTGGGCGCACGCACGCCGGCGGCGATCGGCCTGCCCGACAAGGATCGCGTAATGGCGGCACGCTTCGACGCCGGCGACCCCGCCACGGCGCAGGCCTGGATCGCCGCTACCGTCAAGCGGTTCGGCCGCATCGACGGCCTGATCAACAATGCCGGCGTCCTGCGCATGATCCGCTTCGACGATGGCGACGAAGCGGCGCTGAGCGAGATGTGGACCGTCAACGTCATGGCGCCGTTCCGGCTGCTGCGGCTGGCCCTGCCGCATCTGCGCAAGGCTGGTCATGGCCGCGTGATCAACATCGCCTCGACCGACGGCAAGCGCTATCGCGATGCTTCCTCGTCCGTGGGCTACGCCATGACCAAGCATGCCGTGGTGGCGATGAGCCACGCCGCGAAATTCGCCGGCTGGGACGACGGCGTGCGGGTTACCGCATTGTGTCCCGGCGCCGTGGACACCGACCTCATCGCCAACGTGCCCGGCGTCACGCCTGCGGCCGGCCGCATGAAGCCCGAAACCATCGCGCACACCGTCAGCTTCCTGCTCTCGCTGCCCGACAACGCCTCGGTGGCCGAGCTGCCGATCAACACCCGGCTCGAGGCAACGCTTTAGCTCTCGCGCCGGGCCGCGGGCCAAGCACAACCTCATCCTGAGGAGGCCGCGCGACTGCGCGGCCGTCTCGAAGGATGGGCAACAATGCGCGGTGCGTTAGCCACCCTTCCAGACGCGGCCCTACGGGCCGCTCCTCAGGGTGAGGTCGTGTCTGGGCCTTCGGCCGCTACACCGCCTTCGTGAGCGCGCCGTCGATCACCAGGTTGGTGCCTGAAATACGGCTGGCCAGCGGGCTGGAGATCATCACCACGCCGTAGGCGACTTCCTCAGCGGTGCCGAAGCGGCCCGACGGATTGACCGCAAGCGTCGACTTGAAGAGATCCGGCATGCCCTTTTCGATGTTCTGCCAGATGCCGCCGTCGAAATACGTGTTGCCAGGCGACACGGCGTTCACGCGGATGTTCTTGGGCGCCAGCTGCTGGCTCAGCCCCTTGGCATAGTGGATGAGCGCCGCCTTGGTGGCGCCGTAGGAACCGGCCGCGAAATCGACCTCGAAGCCCGACACGCTCGACACGATCGCGATCGACGCCGCCTTCGATTTCTCCAGATGCGGCAGAGCCGCCGCCACGGCGTTGACCGTGTGCATCATGTCGGTGCGGTAGGATTTCTCCCAGCTCTCCGGCGTATCGCCCACCGCCAGCGCACTGACGTTGCACACCAGGATATCGATGCCATCCAGCGCCTTGGCCGACCCCTCGACCCACGCCTTCAGCGCCGCCGGATCAGCGACGTCCACGGCCTGGCCATAGGCCTTGATACCCTTGCCACTCAGATCACGAAGCGACTGATCGACCGACTCGGCACCGCGGCCGCAGATCGCGACATTGCAGCCTTCGCTCGCGAACAGCCCGGCGATCGCCCGGCCGATCCCCTTGGTGCTTCCCGTTACAAGAGCCTTCATTCCTTTGAGATTGAGGTCCATTGGTCGTCTCCCTCTGTATCGTCCTGAGCGAAGCGAAGGACCTGGGAGCGCGGGCGTCCCGCCCGCATTCGCCCGGAGCGCAAGCGGAGGGGAACCACTGTGGTCGGCGCTTCGCGCCGATACGGGCCAGAGGCCCGCGCTCCCAGGTCCTTGCCACCACGCCACTCCTCAGATCAGCAGATGCTGCCGAACCGCATCGCGCGTCTGCAGCTGGTCGCGGCCAATCTGCGCGATGATGCTCCCTTTGTCCGCGACATAGCAACGCTCGCTGATCGCCATGATGGTATCGAGGTTCTGTTCCACGAACAGGATCGTCGTTCCCAGCTGGTCGCGGACCTGCTGCAGCACCTCGCAGATCATCTGGACGATCGAGGGCTGAATGCCCTCCGACGGTTCGTCCAGCAGCATCAGCGACGGGTTGCCGACCATGGCACGGCCGATCGCCAGCTGCTGCTGCTCGCCGCCACTGAGCGTTCCGGCCGACTGCCGCCGCCGCTCCTTCAGGATCGGGAAGTGCTGGTAGACCAGGTCGGTGAGCTGGCGGCCATCACCGCGGCCGACCAGCCGGCTCACCCACAGATTCTCCTCGACCGTCATGCGCGGAAAGACCTGGCGGCCCTGCGGGATGTAGCCGATCCCCAGCCGGGCGCGCGCATCGGCCGGCAGGTCGGTGATCACCGCGCCCTGAAAGCGGATCTCGCCTGATGTCGCCGGCAGCAGCCCGATCAGGCACCGCATCGTGGTCGTCTTGCCGACCCCGTTGCGGCCGATCAGGCTCACGATCTCGCCCTTGCGGATGGACATGTCGATGCCGCGCAGCACCGGCGTGCTGCCGTAGCCGGCCCGCAGACCTGCCACGTCGAGCACGGTGTCAGTGGTGGCCATGGCCCTTGCCCAGGTAGATCTCTTCCACGCGCGGATCGGCGATCACCGCCTCGATGCTGCCCTGGGCGAAGACGCGGCCCAGATGCAGCACCGTGATGCGCTGCGCGATCTGGCGCACGAAGGTCATGTCATGCTCGACAACCAGCACCGTCATGCCCT
>DATEIF010000485.1:0-2150 GCA_035279205.1 Vineibacter sp. | reverse complement strand
ATCCGACGTGGTCTCTGTTACAAGGACCACGTCGGCTCCCCTCCGCCCCTTCGGGGCACCTCCCCAACTTCGTTGGGGAGGAAAAACATAAAACAAAGGGAAGGAAACACCATGACGACCTCGCTCTACAGCTGTCCCACGGGCGTCGATCTCACGCTGCGGGCGTTGCGGCGGTATCCGGAGCGCACGGCCTTTGCGTGGGACGGCGGCACGTTGACCTACGCCGGCACCTTGGCGTTGATCGGCCGCATGCAGGCGGCGATGACGGCGGCCGGCCTGAAGAAGGGCATGCACATGGCCCTGCTCAGCGCCAACAAGGCCGATGCCTGGTGCGCCGGCGTGGCGGCGCAGGCGCAGGGCCTGATCATCACCTGGCTGCACCCGATCGGTTCGCTCGACGATCACCTCGAGGTGCTGGACGACGGCGAGATCGAGGCGCTGGTGATCGATGCCGACAACTATCGTGACCGCGGCGGCGAGCTGGCGGCGCGCCGGCCCGGCCTGAAAAGTGTCTTCACCATCGGGCCGGCGAACTATGGCACCGACCTGCTGGCGGCGGCCGACGCCGCCGGTGAGGCCAGTCCGCGCAGCTTGGCCGGACCCGATGACCTCTCGAGCCTGGCATACACGGGCGGTACCACGGGCAAGTCCAAGGGCGCGATCCGCCGCCACGCGTCGTGGACGGCGGTCACCGCGTCGATCCTCGCCAATTTCGAGCTCCCGCGTGAGCCGCGCTACCTCGCTGTGGCGCCGATCACCCATGTCGCCGGCACCAAGGTGCTGCCGAGCCTGATGTTGGGCGGCACGGTGCATTTGCTCAAAGGCTTCGATCCCGAGCGCGTGCTGGGCACGATCCAGCGCGAGCGCATCAACATGACCTTGTTGGTGCCGACCATGATCTACGTGCTGCTCGACCACCCGGCGCTGGAGCGCACCGACCTGTCGTCGCTGGACCTTCTGATGTACGGCGCCTCGCCGATGTCGCCCACGCGGCTGGTCGAAGGGCTCAAGCGCATCGGGCCGGTGTTCTCGCAGCTCTACGGCCAGACCGAAGGCTATCCGCTGTCGGTGCTGTACAAGACCGACCACGATCCGGCGCGGCCGGAGCTGTTTGCCTCCTGCGGCCATCCGGTCGCCGACGTCGAGGTCAAGCTGCTCGACGATGATTTGCGCGAGGTACCGCTGGGTGAGGCGGGCGAGATCTGTGCCCGCGGACCGCAGATCATGGAGCAGTACTGGAAACGCCCGCAGCAGACCGAGGAGACGCTGAAGGGCGATTGGCTGCACACCGGCGACATCGCGCGCGCCGACGAGCGCGGCTATCTCTACATCGTCGATCGCAAGAAGGACATGATCGTCACCGGCGGCTTCAACGTCTTCCCGCGCGAGGTCGAGGATGTGCTGACCTCGCACCCCGACGTCGCCATGGCAGCCGTGATCGGCGTGCCCGATCCGAAGTGGGGCGAGGCGGTGACGGCACTGGTGGTGCCCAAGCCCGGTACGGCACCCGACGCCCAGGCGCTGACCCAGCTGGTCAAGGACCGCAAGGGCGCAGCCCAGGCGCCCAAGCGGGTCGAGTTCGTCGATGCCCTGCCGCTGACGGCCGTGGGCAAGGTCGACAAGAAAGTGCTGCGCGCCCGCTTCTGGGCCGGCCAGGAACGCATGGTGGGGTAATTTTTTTCGGACCGCGCGTGTCCACACGCGCACCGGCGCGCTAGCGCCGACGATTTTCACGCGCCGCTTCGCTGCGCGCGAATGCGGGCGTGGACGCCCGCGGTCCGAAAAGGGGCTGCTTGCCGCTCGAAGCGGAACACGCTGTAGGGGCCGGTATCCACCTCGTCGACCAGCGTGAACCCGAGGCGGTGATAGATGCGCGCCATGGGCTCGAGCGGCGCGCTGGTCAGGCGCACATTGGCGCGGTGATGGCGGCGTGCGATCGCCGCAACCGCTAGCAGCAGCGCGTCGGCGACTCCCTGGCCCGCGACGCGACGCGCGATCACCAACCGACGTACGTAGAGCGCGTCGCCGCCCCTGCGGTCAGGCCAGGATTTGGATTTGCGCCACTGGACATAGACCGCACCAACGATCCGCCCGCGCGACGTCGCCACCAGAATCGGCCCGCACCGGATATCGCGCTGCAGGGCGTCCGC
>DATEIF010000484.1:0-10032 GCA_035279205.1 Vineibacter sp. | reverse complement strand
GTCGAAGGCGGTGACCTCGCCGATCAGGCCCTTGGGCATCAGCAGGATCGACAGGAACAGCACGATACCGACCAGCACCATGCGCAGCTGGCCGAAGTCGCGGCCCAGCTCCGGCAGGATGATGAGAATGATGGCGCCGAGCACGGCGCCCGGCAGGCTGCCCAGGCCGCCCACCACCACCATGGTCAGGATCAGGATCGACTCCGGCAGTCGGAACATGTCGGGGCTGATGAAATTCGTGCTGTGTGCCAGCAGCGCGCCCGCCACGCCGGCCAGCGCCGTGCTGATGGCGAAGATCACCAGCTTCATCATGCCGACATTGAGGCCCATGGCACCGGCGGCCTGATCGTCCTCGCGCAGGGCGCGCAGGGCATTGCCGTAGACCGTGTGGCTGAGCCGGTGCACGATCCAGACGCACACCAGGGTCACGACCGCCACGACGTAGTAGGACCGCAACGGGCTGCTGAGGTCGAAGCCCAGCACGACGAACCCCGGGATGTCGCGCACCCCCATCGGGCCGCGCGTCAGGTCGTACCAGTTGGTGATCACCAGGATGATGATCTCGCCCACGCTCAGCGTCGCGACCGCAAAGAAGATCTTGACCAGGCGGATGGTGGGAATGGCGACGAGAAAGCCGATGCCGCCGGCGACCGCAGCGCTGGCCATCAGGTTGACCACGAGGTCGGTGCCGAAGCGGGCCGACAACAGCGCCGCCGTGTAGGCACCCACGCCGTAGAACGCCGCGTGGCCCAGCGACAGCAGGCCGGCGACGCCGGAAACCAGGTTGAGGCTGGCCGACAGGATGATGAAGATCATCGTCAGCTGCGCCAGCCGATAGGGATAGCCGAGATTGACCGCCGCCAGCAGCGCCGGCACGACGCCAAGCACGACAGCCAGCAGAATGATGACGCCGTACGGGCGCGCGAAGGCGTGGATGCCGGTCTTGCCCATCAGACGCGCTCCGCCTTGCGGCCGAAGATACCGGCCGGAAAGAAGATCAGGGTCACCAGCAGGAAAACGTAGGCGATCAGGTCGACCCAGCGTGTCGGCATGATCTCCGGCGCCAGGCTCTCGCTGAGCCCGATCACCAGCGCGCACAGCACGGCACCGGGGATGTTGTTCAGGCCGCCCATCAGCATGGCGATGAACGCCTTCAAGGTCGGTGCGAAGCCCATGTAGGGAAAGATCGTTCCGTAATACAGGCCGACCATCAGGCCCGCCAGGGCGCCGAACGAGGAACCGACCATGAAGGTCCAGACGATGACGCGGTCGGTGTTGATGCCGACATAGAGCGCGCCGATCAGGTCGTCCGACAGCGCCCGGATCGAGAGCCCGATCTTGGTACGGTAGAGCAGGAACTGCAGCAGCAGCAGCATCGCGGCAGCCATGCCGAAGATGTAGAAATCGCCCGTGGTCAGGATGACCGGCCCCAGCGCGATCGGCGTGTTCAGCATGGCGCCCGACGGAATGGGCTGCATGTCGCCGCCGAAGCGCAGTTCGGCGAACTCGCGCACCAGGATGCCGACGGCCAGCGACGACATCAGCGTGGCTTCGCGCAGTGCCCGCGACTTCAGGGATGCCTCGTCGCGGGCGCGCCGCAGCGGCCGGAAGGCGATGCGCTCCAGGCCAAAGCCCAGCAGCGCGCCGACGGCAGCGACCGCGAACACCACGGCCAGGAACGGCGGCGCGAAGGCCTGGATGATAACCAGTCCGGCGAAGGCGCCCAACATGTAGACTTCGGAATGCGCGAAGTTCACGGCGTTGAGCACGCCGAAGATCAGCGTGAAACCGATGGCGATCAACGCGTAGCACAGGCCGAGGCTCAGGCCGTTGACGATGCCCTGCAGCAGGACGGCATCCATGATCACCCCGTCACGATTGTTCTTATGACAGCCCAGCGGCCTTCATGGTGAGCTTGTCGAACCATGAAGGCCTCGCACGGGCAGCGGTGCGCCTTCATGGTTCGACAAGCTCACCATGAAGTCTAATTGTTACTGCTTGGCGGGCAGGAAGATCACCTTGCCGTCCTTGACCTGGACCTTGGTGATTTCATCGCGCACGACCTCGCGCGTCTCGGGATCGATCGACATCGGCCCGTTGGCGCCCGAATAGCGGCCGGTGGCCGCCAGCGCATCGCGCACAGCCGCCCGCGTCGGCGTCGGGCCCGCCTTGCCGATGGCATTCATCACCAGCGAGGTCGCATCGTATCCGTAGGCGGACCAAACGTCGGGCAGCTTGCTGTACTTGCCCTCGAATTCCTTCACGAAGGCCTTCACCTCGGCCGTATCCCGCGTCGGATTGAAGATGCTCATGGAATACATGCCCTCAAAGGCATCGTCGGCAAGCTTCAGCGAGCGCTGCGTCAAGCCGACGCCGGAGTCGACGACCGGGATGGCGGTCATGCCCAGCTGCTTGCGCTGCTTCATGAAGTTGGCCGCCTCCTCCTCCAGCATGGCGATGTAGATCGCATCCGGCGGCGAGCGGCGCAGCTTGTTCAGCACGCCGCGGAAGTCGGTCGTACCCTCGTTGTAGACCTCGTGCGTGGTGACCTCGCCACCGATGGTCTTCAGGTGGGCAATGAAGGTGTTGCCGACGCTGACGCCCCAGTCGGTCTGCACCTGGATGACGGCAACCTTCTTCTTGTCGAGGTTCTTGACGATGAAATCGGCCATGGGCTGGACATAGACCGGCACCGTCTCGCTGGCGCGGAACATCCACTTGTTCATCTTCGTCAGGTCGGGATGCGACGCCGACGGCGTGATCTGCACCAGGCCGGCCTTGCTGTACGTCTCGGCGGCAGCCATGGTGGTGGTCGAGCTGAAGTCGCTGATCGACGCCAGCACCGCGGCGTTGTCGGCGAGCTTCTGGCCGATGCTCACGGTCTCTTTCGCGTCACCCTTGCTGTCGTTGCAGGCGAGCTCGAAACGCGCACCGGGAACAGTCTTGCGCTGGTTGTAGTGCTCGATGGCCAGGTCCATGCCGCGCTTGATCGGCTCGCCGAAGCCGACCAGCCGGCCCGACAGTGGCAACGAGCAGCCGATGACATAGGTCTTGTCCTGGGCAGTCGCGCTGCCCGCCCCCAGCGCCAGGACCAGCCCGACGGCCGCGAGTGTCTTCTTCCCAACGTGCATCGCTATCCTCCTATGCGGGCGTATCGTCGTCTGGTGTACGATTCCGCTGAGACCGGCCCCCCAGATAGGCCGCGACGATCCTTTCGTCGGCTTTCAACTCGGCCGGCAGCCCTTCGAGCAGGACGCGGCCGCCTTCCATCACGTATGCGTAGTCGGCGATGCGCAGCGCCGCGTTGGCGTTCTGCTCGACCAGCAGGATCGCCGTGCCGCTACGCCGGATCTCCTCCAGCAGCGCGAAGATCGTGCGCACGACCATGGGCGCCAGGCCCAGCGACGGTTCGTCGAGCATCAGCAGCTTCGGCCCCGCCATCAGGGCGCGGCCGATGCACAGCATCTGCTGCTCGCCGCCCGACAGCGAGCCGCCCTTCTGCCGCAACCGCTCGCGCAGGATCGGAAACAGGGTGCAGACGCGGTCGATACTCTGCCGCAACTCGCCCGTGGCGCGCGACAGCGCGCCGATACGCAGGTTCTCCTCGACCGTCATGGAGCCGAAGATGTGCCGCCCCTCCGGCGCCTGGGAGACGCCGGCACGCACGATCTCGTGCGGCGGCCGGTTGGTGATGTCGACGCCATCGACACGCACGACGCCCTGCGCGTTGCGATAGACACCGCCGATCGTGCGCATCAACGTGGTCTTGCCGACGCCGTTGGCGCCCAGGATGCACGCGATACCGTCGGCCGCCACGGTGACGTTGACGCCCTTGAGAATCTCCTGGCCGCCGATGGGCAAATGGAGGTCGCGGACCTCAAGCGCCGTCATCGTTGGCTCCCAGGTAGGCCTGGCGGACGGTGGGGTCTTCCTGGACCGCGGCGGGCGGACCGTCGGCGATCTTGCGCCCGGCCGCCAGCACGACGACGCGATGGCAAACGCCCATGACCAGGGTCATGTCGTGCTCGACCAGCAGGATGGTGGCGCCGCCGCCGTTCAGCCTGCGGATCAGGTCGGCCAGCTCGGCCGTTTCGGAGTCGTTGAGGCCGGCGGCAGGTTCGTCGAGGATCAGCAGCTCGGGCGCGGTCGCCAGCGCCCGCGCGATCTCGAGGTAGCGGCGGCGGCCGTAGGACAGGTTCGCCGCCATCTCGCCGGCGCGATCCGCCAGCCCGACCGTGTCCAGCGCCGCCCACGTCTTGCGCATGATCGACTGGGTACGCGACAGGCCCATGCCGGGAACAACGGCGCGCCAGGCGGGAAAGCCGACGCGCCCCAGCGCACCGACGCAGACATTGTCGAACACGGTCATGTTGGGAAAGACACGCAGGTTCTGGAACGTGCGGCCGATGCCGAGCTGGGCAATGCGATGCGTGCTCAACCGCACGATCGGCCTGCCCTTCCAGAACACCTGTCCCTCCGACGGCGGCGTGAAGCCGCTGATGACATTGAACAGCGTGGTCTTGCCGGCGCCATTGGGGCCGATCACGCCGGTGATCTCGCCGACATCCACCGTCATGTCGACATTGGCGATCGCCGTCACACCGCCGTATCGCCGGGCGACATTGCGCACCTCGAGCAGTGGCGCGGCGCCGGTCATCTTCCGCCACCCGCTACGCGATCGTGCGCCACGGGTTCTAACCGGACCGGGCCGACGGACGACCGTCGTCCTGGTCGCGAAGGGCGCGACGCATGATCTTTCCGACCGGACTGGTGGGCAGGCTGTCGACGAAGGTGACGCTTCGCGGCTTCTTGTAGCTGGCGAGATGATTGCGACAAAGTTCGATCAGTTCTTCGGCCGAGACGTCCGAGTTCGCGCGGCGGACGACAAAGGCTTTGATCGCTTCGCCCCATTCGGGATCAGGCGAGCCGACCACGGCGCATTGCTCGACCGCAGGGTGGAGGTAGAGCACGTCTTCTACCTCCTTGGGATAGACATTGAAAGCACCGGTGATGATCAGGTCCTTCTTTCGGTCGGCAAGGTAGAGGTAGCCGTCGGCATCGCGTCGCGCCATGTCGCCGCTGCGGATCCAGCCATCGATCAGTGTCTCTGCCGTCTCCTTCGGCAACCGCCAGTAGCCTGCCATGTTGTTGATCGAGCGGATGGCGATTTCGCCCACCTCACCCGGCGCGACCTCGCGGCCATCGTCGTCGACCAGCTTGATTTCCATGGTCACGACCTCGCGCCCGCACGAGCCCAGTCGCGGACCGCACGACGTCTCGATGGCGATATGCTCCTGCGGGCGCATGATGGTCGTGATGACCGGCGCTTCGCTCAACGTGTAGACCTGCAGGAAGATGTTGCCGTACCGCGCGATCGCCTGCTCCAGCAGCGGCACCGGCATCGGCGCCGACGAATACATGAACATGCGCAACTGCGAGACGTCGGCGGTGCCGTCATCCTCGCGCAATAGGCGATGGATCATCGTCGGCACCATGTAGACGCACGTGACGCGATGCTGCTGCAGATCGCGCAGGACCGCCTTGGGGTCGAAGCGTTCACGAAGGATCTGGGTTGCGCCGGCAGCATAGTACGCTGGCCAAGCATAGTTCATGCCGTGCGAGAGGTGGCCGAGATGGAGCGCGATGTCGCGATGATCCAGCGTCAGCTCGCGCAGCTGATCGAGCGCGATGGCCAGCAGGCTGCGCTCGGTATGGACGACGCCCTTGGGCCGTCCCGTCGTGCCGCCGGTGTAGCGGATCACGGCAGGATCGTGAGCGGCATAGCGCACCGGCGGCGGCCCCTCGGCACCGTCGGTCACGATATCCTCGTAGCGCTCCGTGCCCTCGACGTCGGCGCCGACGACGATGATGGACCGCAGCGATGGCGTGTCGGCACGGCGCGGCGCGATGGCACGCGCGTAGGCCTCATCGCAGATCAGGACGGTCGGTTCGCAGTCGTTGAGGGCGTACATCACCTCGTTGACATGGAAACGGATGTTGAGCGGCACCTTGACCATGCCGCCGCGCAGGACGGCCAGCTCGACGACGATAAAGGGGATGCCGTTGGGCAGGATCAGCGCGACGCGATCGCCGCGCCGGGCGCCGATCTCGATCAACCGGCGCAACAAGCGCCCGGCGACGACCTCCAGCTCGGCGAACGTCGCCTGCCCGGCATCGTCGATCAAAGCGGTACGGTCCGGCCAGCGCGCACGCGCAAAGTCGAACAGGCGATACAGCGACACGCCGTCCGACGTCACGAGATCGGCCATGGCGCTAGTCCCTTGCCAGGATGGTGACGCAGGTCGCACCGGCTTCCATCCCCGTGACGCCCTGGCTGTGCGCCAGTCCGATGCGCGCGCCGTCGACCTGCCGGCCGGTTGCGGTGCCAAGGTCGATGCGGGCGGCGCTCACGGGCCGGTCTTTCCCAGGAAGTTGTTGAGGCCGGCCTGGGCGGAGCCGGACTCCATCACCAGGGCCGCCATGGCACGCTCGATGCGCAGGCCGGTTTCCAGCGAGCCGTTGAGGCCAGCCGCGACAGCCTCGAGCGTATACTGCACGGCGATCGGTGAACGCTGCGCGATGCGTTTGGCCAACGCGATCGCCTTGGACAGCATGTCCGCCGTGGGCCAGACGTGGCTCACCAGCCCCAGCCGGTAAGCGCCCGCGGCGTCGAGCGAGTCGCCGGTCAGCAGCAACTCGTACGCGGCGCTGAGCGGAATGAGGCGTGGCAACCGCTGGGTGCCGCCGGCGCCCGGCAGGTGATCGTGGCGGATCTCGGTCTGGCCGAACTGGGCGGTATCGCCGCAGACGCGGATATGGCAGGCCATCGCGAGCTCAGTGCCGCCGCCATAGGCATAGCCGTTGACCGCCGCGATCACCGGCTTGGTGAGCCGTTCGATGCGGCCCAGCGTATCCTGCCAGACGCGCATGTCGAGATCGCAGGCGATCAGCGACGGCGACTGGCGCATCTCGGCCATGTCGCCGCCAGCGGAAAACGCGATGTCGCCCGCACCCGTGATGATGAGCACGCGGGCGGCGGCATCGGCTTCCGCCGTGGCCACGACCTCGCCGAGCGCGCGCATGGTCGCGGTATCGATGGCGTTGCGCACACGCGGCCGGTTGATGGTGATGATGCGAACGGATTCGTCCATCCGCGTGAGGATCGTGTCGGTAGCGCTCATGCGCTCTCCTTGCGGCGAATGCCAGACAGAACGAGTTGGACGATGGCCGACCCGACGGTCGCCAGTCCGTGCCGGCGGAGGGCGAAGCGGCGAATCGCCCAGGCCTCGCACAGGCTTTCGATCAGATGTGCCGCCATGGCAGGGTCGATCGGGTCGAATTCCCCCGTCTTGACGCCGTCATCGATGATGGCGCTGAAGCGCCGCAGGAAGTCGTCCCATTCGGCATGGACACGGGCGCGTACCGATGGCTGCAACACCGCTGTCTCGCGCGTGATCAGCCGCATGGCCGAGCGGTACTGCTCGCTGCTCTGCACCAGCGCCGCGATCGCGGCCTCGAGCCGGGCGCCGGCGGTCGCGTTGCCGGCCGTTGCCGCGTCGATCGCGATACTCAGCGCCTGGAAGCAATCGGCACAGATGAGCAGCAGCAGTTCGTCCTTGCTGCGGACGTACTGGTACATCGTCGGCACATGCATGCCCGCGGCGCTGGCGATCTCCTTCATCGTGGCGTTGGCAAAGCCGTGCGCGCCCATGACCTTGGCGCCGGCCTTGAGGATCGCCGCGTGCCGTTCCGTGGCGATCGCTGTCCGCGGCTCGGCGCGAACCTCGGTGATGACGGGCTCGGCCTCCTGGCCTGCGGCCTGGGGACCGGCACCCTGCATCACCATCTGCGTCTGCGTGACAACAGCCACGCGCTCGCCGGCGGCATCGGCCAGGATGGTCTGCCAGAGCATCGTGGTGTTGCCGATATGCAAGGGCACGCTCTCACCGCGGACGATGCCGGGCGGACAGCCGCGCAGAAAACTGATCTTGCAATCGATCGTCGTCGTCGAGCAGGCCGGCGCCAGGTTGGCCGCGGCGCCCGCGGCGCCCAGTTCATCGGCCAGGCTCATCAGCACGCCATCATGCGCGAAGCCGGCGGCGTTCAAATGCTGGCCGGCAATCTGCATTTCGCCGGTGACGCGCTCGCGCGTCACCGACGTGATGCTCACCCCCAACAGCGCCCGCAGCCCTGACGATGAATGCTTAACAAGCATGCATTCACATTACTGACTACTCAGTAATTGTCAAACGAGCGCCAGAAAGAGCTATCAGTAGCTGTCATCCCGAGCGCAAGCGAAGGATGACAGGTGTACGCGGCGCGGTGACGCCTGGTCCGCACCGACCTCAGGCCAGCTCGTGGCTGCCGCTGGCGATGATGGCGAAGCGGTCGGCCAGCTCCGTCAGCGCGACCTCATGCAGGGTCTGGGCGGACACGACCTTGCCGCCGATGCCCGGCAGATCGCGTGTCGCACAGGCGCTGGCGTCGATGGTGACCCGATAGCCCAGGTCGACGGCAACCCGGGCCGTGGAGCTGACGCACATGTGGGTCATGAAGCCGGCCATGATCAGGTTCTTGCGCCCGGTGGCGCTCAACAGCGCATGCAGGTTGGTGTCGGCGAAGCTGTTGGGCATGCCCTTCTCGACAATCGCCTCGCCGGCAAGTGGCGTCAGTTCGTCCACGATCTGACCACGCGTGTCGGCGCGGTCGAACATGCCCCCTGCCCGGCCACGATGGGCTACGTGGAAGATCGGGGCCTTGGCCTGGCGGGCAAGGTCGAGCAGGCGCCGTGCCGCGACGACGGCCGGTTTGGCGTCGGGCAACGCAACCGGACCGGAAAGGTACTCGTTCTGGATATCGATCAGCACGATGGCCGATTCGCCGACCTTGGCCGGCACGAGATCGGCATTGGCGAGCTGCAAGAGGGTCTTGGCCATGTCAGGGCTCCGGTGAAAGAAGGTTACCGATCCGGCAATGCCCGATGTGCGGCCTGCATTCACGCCGAGACTTCGCGGTGGTGGGCTGCATTCTTGCAGGCACGACCATGCCGCGCCTAGGATCGCCACCATGAACTGGGACGACCTGCGGATCATCCTGGCGGTCCGCGACGGTGGCACATACGCGGCGGCCGCCAGCAGCCTGCGTATCGACGAAACGACGGTGGCGCGACGCATCACCCGGGCCCAGAAGACTCTGGGCGTGACCCTGTTCGAGGCCGCGGACGGCAAACGCCGACCGACGTCGGCCTGTGCCGCGATCGTCAACCGCATCGAGACAGTGGCCCGCCAGATCGGCGAAATTCGGCAGATCGGCCAGACGCAGAGGGGCCTGGCCGGCAATTTCCGGATCGCGTCCACCGCATCGCTGGCCGAGGAGATCCTGGCACCGCACGCTGGAGACTTCCTGCGCCAGCATCCCGAGATCCGCCTGCGACTGGTGACGGCGAGCGAAAACGTCAACTTCTCCCGTTGGGAGGCCGACTTCGCGCTGCGGCTGCGCCAGCCCGAGCGCGGCGATTTCACCATCAGCAAGCTGGGTGACTATCGACTGTGGTCGTTCAGGCCAAGCCATCGCGCCGACGGCAGCCCACCGGTCGTGTGCGCCTATCCCGAGGACCTGGCCTTCACCCCTGAGAGCCGCCACCTCGAGGCGGCCGGCCTGCAGGGCACGGCACGCCTCGTTACCGACCGGGCGCGCATCATTCGCGCGCTTGTCGCCTCGGGCAACGCCGTGGGTATCTTGCCGGAGTATCTTTGTGGCGATCTGCGCGGCAACCCGGCGCTTGTTTCGACCCGGCTGCGCGAGACGCGGCCGATCTGGCTGCTGGTGCAGAACCACCTCAAGCGCGATCAGGCCGCCCAGGCGGTCGTTGCCTGGCTGCGCGGGTGTTTTGCGCCATTTCGTTGAACCGGCGAGGTGTGATGATGACCGACCCATCCGGCCGCGCGATCATGTGGCGGCGCATCATGGATGATCTGAGCGTCGAGCACGCGCAGCTGCGCCGCACGGCCGCCGGTCCCGAACTGCGCGGGA
>DATEIF010000483.1:0-3888 GCA_035279205.1 Vineibacter sp. | reverse complement strand
GGCGCTCCGCGCCACCTTCTCCCCGCCTTCGCGGGGAGAAGGGAATGGCATCAGCAGCCGTAATCGGCGGGGAGCGACAGTGACGATGACGGGCAGCGCCGTGGTGTGATCGCCGTCGACCTGGACCGGCTCGATGCCCGCTGCCGGTGATTGATCGTCGCTCTCGATGCGCACCTGCGTTGCCTCGATAACGCGGTAGCCGCGCGCGGTTGGCAGCCGGCCGGTGACCAAAGCGGCGCCATAGCGCATCACCTGAAGCCGGCCGCCGCGTTCGAACAGGCATACCGACAGGATCGGCCGGCGCAGATCGGCGGCCGGCGCCACGACGAAAGCGCCGCCGTAGAAGCGTCCGTTGCTGACGACGGCCGAGGCGGCGTCGTGGGGCTTGCCGTCGATCACCACGCGATAGCGCCGGTTGCGATAACGCGCCATCTCGACCAGCGACCGCCACACATAGGCACCCTTGCCGAAGCGTCGTTTCAAATCAGTGTCGACGCCGGCGACGACATGGGCATCGAAGCCGGCCCCCACCATCAGCAGGAAATAGGAATCGACGCCCGAGGCTTCCGTCAGCTTGCCGACCATCACCGGCGCCGGGTCGCCCTGCGTCAGGGCTGCGGCGAGGACGTCGACGCGCGTGCCGACCCCGATCTCGCGGGCGAGCACATTGGCCGTGCCGAGCGCAATGATGCCCAGAGCGACATCGTCAGACGGCCGGCTCATGAGACCGTTGACGACCTCGTTGATGGTGCCGTCGCCGCCCGCCGCCACGACCGCGTCGTATCGCCCGGCATCGGCGTCCCGCGCCAGCCGCTCGGCATCGCCGCGGGCCTCGGTATCGACGACGTCGACCGCCAGGCCGGCGGCGCGAACCCGCGCCAGCACCGCATCAAAGACACGCGGATGGCGCCGGCCGGCCGTCGGGTTGCGGATCACCAGCAGGCGGCGTGGAGGAAGGGTGGCGGCGGGTTGCATACCGGACTGTGTGGGAAACTCGTGGTGTGTTGGAAAAGTCACACTGCCCGGCCGTAATCGAACCGCCGCACAAGAGTCACAATGCCATCATCGACCAACCGTACAACAACACCATTGAATCAACCCTTCGTGCCTTGCGCAACGAGAACCGGCAAGAGATGGTTCGATGAACGCGCTGCGGCCGGCGCCGGCCAGATGGCGGACGATTTACCTCTCGGATATCCATCTGGGCACCCGGGGCTGTCAGGCCGAGTTGCTGCTTGACTTCCTGCGCAACAACGAGAGCGACTACCTCTACCTGGTCGGCGACATCGTCGATGGCTGGCGCCTGAAACGCTGGTGGTACTGGCCACAGGCCCACAACGACGTCGTGCAGAAGGTTCTGCGCAAGGCGCGCAAGGGCACGCGGGTGATCTACGTACCGGGCAACCACGACGAGGCCGCGCGCGACTATTGCGGTCTGTTGTTTGGCGGTGTCGAGGTTGTCGAAGAAGCGATCCACGAAACCGCCGACGGCCGCAAGCTGCTGATCCTGCACGGCGACATCTTTGACGGCGTGGTGCGCCATGCCAAGTGGCTGGCTGTCCTGGGCGACTGGGCCTACGCGCTGGCGCTCAAACTCAACTACATCTTCAACGGTATCCGCCGGGCGCTCGGCCTGCCCTACTGGTCGCTGTCGGCGTACCTGAAACACAAGGTCAAGAACGCCGTCGAGTACATCGGACGGTTCGAGACCGCGGTCGCCGCCGAGGCGCGTCGCCGCGGCGTCGACGGCGTGGTCTGCGGCCATATCCATCACGCCGAGATCCGCGATATCGACGGTGTGCTCTACTGCAACGACGGCGACTGGGTCGAGAGCTGCACGGCGCTGGTCGAGGATCGCGACGGTCACATGTCGATCCTGCGCTGGAGCGACGAGCGCAACCGGCGGCTTATCGCCGTCCCGGCGCCCGCCAGACTGGCCGCCGAGTAGGTTCGGGCGTGCGGATCGCCATCGTTTCCGACGCCTGGCTGCCGCAAGTCAACGGTGTCGTTCGCACCCTGGACACGGTGCGCGGCGAGCTGGTGGACATGGGCCACACCGTCGAGATGTTCGGCCCCGACCGCTTCCGCACCTGGCCCTGCCCGACCTACCCCGAGATCCGCCTGGCGCTGTTTCCGACACGCAGGCTGGCGACATTGCTGATGAGCTTCGCGCCCGAGGCCATCCATATCGCGACCGAGGGACCCTTGGGTCTGGCCGCCCGTCGCTTCTGCCTCGACAACAAGCTGCCGTTCACGACCGCCTATCACACGCGCTTCCCCGAGTACGTACGGGCGCGCTTCCTGTTCCCGACGGCGTGGACCTACGCCATCATGCGCCGGTTCCACGGGCCATCGTCGGGCGTGATGGTATCGACCGACAGCATCCGTCGCGACCTCGCGGCGCGCGGCTTCCGCAACATCAAGTCATGGACCCGCGGTGTCGACCTCGAGCTGTTCCGGCCGCGCGATCCCGGTCCGACACCGGAAGACTCGCAGCGGCCGATCTGGCTCTATGTCGGTCGCGTCGCGGTCGAGAAGAACATCGAGGCGTTCCTCGCGCTCGACCTGCCGGGACGCAAATGGGTGGTGGGTGGCGGTCCGCTGCTGCCGAAGTTCGTGGCGCGCTATCCCGAGGTGCGCTTCACCGGCCAGCAGCAGGGCGAGCAGCTCGCGGCGCTCTATCGCGCAGCCGATGTGTTCGTCTTCCCCAGCCGCACCGACACGTTCGGGCTCGTGCTGCTCGAGGCGCTGGCGTCAGGCCTGCCGGTGGCGGCCTACCCCGTGCCGGGCCCGCGCGATGTCATCGGCGATGCACCGGTCGGTGCGCTCAACGACGACCTGCGCGCCGCCGCGCTGATGGCGCTGGACGCCGATCGCGCCGCCTGCCGTGCACACGCCGCGCGCTACTCCTGGAGGCGGACGGCCGAAATTTTTTTCGGGAACTTGGCGCCGTTCCAGGCGCCTGACGCCGGATGGCGGCAGCGCACAACCAAACGCTCCCCCCGCACGGGTCACGAGAGCGTGGCGAGTAAGGCGGGGTGAGTTCTACCTGGGAGCGCGGGCGTCCCGCCCGCTCATGCTTTCGGCGCTACGCGCCGATGCGGGCGAGACGCCCGCGCTCCCAGGTACCCTTCACCCCGTAGGCTCACCCGCAGCAACCCACGCCTTGTAGGCGGCCCTGGTCTCGTCGTTGGGCGGGTACAGCCCGGGGATCGCCTTGCCCTTCATCACCTGCAGGGCAATGAACTTCTCGAGGTGCTCCTGATCGGCGGAATCGCGGGCCACATCATTGGCGATGTGACGCGGCACCACGACGACGCCATCGGCGTCGGACACGATCACGTCGTTGGGAAACACCGGCACGCCGCCGCAGCCGATCGGACGCTGCACGTCGACAGGCATCAGGCTGGTCATGCTGGGCGGCGCCGTCGGGCACACAGCGAAGACCGGCAGGTTCATCGTCGCCAGCACCGGTGCATCGCGCACGCCGCCGTCGGAAACGATCCCGGCAATCCCGCGCACCATCATCCGCGCCGCCAGGATGTCGCCAAAGGTGCCGCTGCGCAGCTCGCCGCCCGTCGACACGACAACGACGGCCCCCGCGGGCGCATGCTCGACGGCTTCGCGCTGGGCGTTGCTCGGATCCGTGGGCTTGGGCGGCGGCGTCAGATCCTCACGCGCGGGGATATAGCGCAAGGTGTATGCCGGGCCGACGATGCGGGCAGCGTTGGGGTTTATCGGCCGCAGGTTGATCGCCATCTGACGCAGGCCGCGCTTCATCAGCTGCATGGTGATGGTGGCGGTGCTGGCCGCCTGGAACAGCTTGATCGTTTCCGGCGCCAACGGCTCGAAGACAACGGCTTCGCTCATCTGCGTTTCTCTCCCTTG
>DATEIF010000482.1:0-3178 GCA_035279205.1 Vineibacter sp. | reverse complement strand
CGTTCGCAGGAGATCCCTCGCTGCGCTCGGGATGACAGTGTTCGCCACGGGATGGCGCGCCCACGCGTCAGCCAAGGCCGAACACGCGCTGAGCGTTGCCGCCGAGGAACAGCGCCCTGGCCTCGTCGTCCAGACCCAGCTCGTCGAGGCCGTCGAGCGCGCGGGCGGGCGCGATCATCGGGAAGTTGGAGCCGAACAGGACCTTGCGGCGGCCGTGGCCGCGCATGTACTGCACCAGCTCCGGCGGATAGCGGCGCACGCTGTAGGCCGAGGTGTCGATGTAGACGTTCTGGTACTTGGTCATGACCGCGATCATTTCCTGCGTCCACGGATAGCCGATGTGCCCGCCCACGATCACCAGCTCGGGGAAATCGAGCGCGACCTCGTCGAGATAGGGAATCGGCCGGCCGACCTCGGAGGGCCGCAGCGGCCCGGTATGGCCGACCTGGGTGCAGAACGGAATGCCGAGCTCGACGCATTCGGCGTAGAGCGGATAGTAGCGCCGGTCGTTGGGCGGCAGCTTCCACAGCCAGGGCACGACACGCAGGGCGCGAAAGCCCAGCTGCTTCACCGCACGGCGCAGCTCGCGCACCGCTTCCATCGGCTTGTCGAGGTTGGCGCTGGCGACGCCGACAATGCGCCCGGGATGGGCACGCACGAACGCGGCGAGCTCGTCGTGCGATATCAGCCACCCCTCGGGGCCGCACCATGCCGAGGCGAGGCCGACCTGCACGTTGGCGGCGTCCATCGCGGCGATGGTCATCTGCGGCGTGATCTCGGGCCGCATCTCGTCGCGCGTCCAGCGCCGCAATGTCGCCAGCATCTCGTGGCGGGCAAAGCGTTCCGTCGTCTGCTGCATCCAGGCATCAATGATCATCGCCATCCCCCAGCGGTTGCCGCACCCAGGCGGCCAACGATGGCACCGGTTCTACGGATGCATGACGCCAGCGGCGTACCGCAAAGAACGAAGCGGGTATTGCGAAAAACGCACTACGGCGACGTCCCCTCTCCGCCCGCCAAGCGGGGGGAGAGGGAGGGGGCCATCACGCGCGGCGTGATGGGAGGGTGAGGTGGGCCGTTCGACCGGACGCGATCTCGTGAGTGAGTGGCGTTCGTCACGAGCACCCACCTCACCCTCCCATCGCTGCGCGATGGGCCCCTCCCTCTCCCCCCACTGCGTGGGCGGAGAGGGGCGTTAGCGGCAGGTGGGGTTGCCGACGTCGAGCTTGAAGCGGCGTGGGCCGGCCCAGCCCGGCTCCTTGCTGGTGGCATCATCGACGATGCGCACCTCCAGCGTGCAGGTGCCGGCGCGGACGCGATAGAGGTCCTCGGACGGCCGGTCGATCTGGTCGATCGGCGCCTTGCCCAGCTTGTTGGCGACGTCGGTGCTGTTGGCGATGGCCTCGATCTCCCGGGCCCGCTGCCAGTAGGGTGGCAACGCCGCCTGCGCCGCGCCGACGATGACCAGCACCGTGCCGATCGCGCCGACGGCGGTGGCGATGAGCCGATAGACACGCAGGGCGTTCGCGGCGGACATGATGGCGGTGGTCTCCTCGGCGGCGGGCATGGTGCTTGTGTTTCACCGAAACGGCGGCGACAGTATGGCCGTCATCTCATTTGATATCTAATGAATTGGAATCGATGATGCGTAAAGTTGCCGTTTCATGCCTGGGCGTGCTGTCAGGCCTGTGCGCGCTGGCCGCCGGCGCGTCGGCACAGCAGTACACGTATCTCGGTGGCCTCTATGAGTCGGCGTCGGTGTCACTGCGCATCATCGTGCTCGATTCGGAGACCGGCGACGTGGCCTGGGAGTCCTCGGTGCGCCGGCCGGGAGGCCCGGGCTGCGGCGGCGGTGCCGCGGGCCTAGGCAAGATCGTCGCCGGCAAGCTCGAGCTCAGGCCCTACAAGCGGGAGCCCGAGGCCGGCGCCTGCGTCATCACCGCCACCCTCGGCCCCAAGGGCCCGGCCAACGACCCCGGCCCGCGCAGCCTCGCACTGGACGAGAAGGACTGCCTCTACTACCACGGCGCCTCCTGCGGCTGGGAAGGCGTGGTCAACCGCAAGCCCGAGGATCGCTGAAGCGGGCCTGTCTTCGTAGAGACTCGAAACGCGCAATATCCCTTCTCCCCGCCTGCGCGCGACCGGCGTGTTGCAAAAAACGCATTCCCTGATATGGCTGCGAGGGCGTTCGCAACCCTACGGCCGATGCTGCGGTGACAAGACTGCCCAACCTGCGCGGCCTGGAGGCCTTCGTCACGGTCGGTGAATGCGGCAGCATCCGCGCCGCGGCCAGCCTGCTGAACCTGACGCCGTCGGCGGTGAGCCGGCGGATCGCGGCGCTCGAATACGACCTGGAGACCAGCCTGATCGTGCGCACGCCGCAGGGCATCTCGCTCACGCGCGAGGGCCGGGCGCTGCACCGCGTCGTCACCAAGGCGTTCGGCGCCATCGCACAGCACGTCGGCGGCCAGCGGGTGACGCACCGCATCACCATCAAGGCGCCGCACTCCTTCGCCTCGCGCTGGCTGGCCAGGCACATGCCGCGGCTGCGCGAGCGCTATCCGGCCGTCACGTTCACCATCGAGACCTCGCCGCGCATCGAACGCCTGGCGGCGGGCGCGATCGCCATCCGCTTCGGCTTCGGCGACTGGCGCGACGGCATCGCCACCAAGCTGGTCGACGTGCCCATGCAGGCGGTGGCCGGCCCGGCGTATCGCGACCACGGCCGGCTGACCCGCGCCGACCTGCAGGCCACGCGCGTCCTGGTCGTCAGCGGCACTGAACGGGTGTGGTCGCGCTGGCTCACGGCCAACCGCCTGGGCACGCTGGCCGGCCTGGAAACGCTGTCGTTCGACAACACCGATGTCGCGATCCGCGCCGCGGCGGCCGGCACCGGCATCACGATCGCCGGCGCCGGCATCGCCGAGCCGGCCGGAGGTCGCCTGGTGCCGTTCCCGGCCACGTTGGCCGATGTCGGCGCCGGCTACTACCTGGTCGTGCCGCGCGGGCAGCGCAACACCCTGCCCGTCCGCGATCTCGCGCCGTGGCTGCGGGCGCAGTTCCGGTAGCGCGTGCGCCGACCACGTGCGATCGGCCCATCTCGTCGTCCTGAGCGCAGCGAAGGACCCTGCGGTGTTGGTGTCAAATACGGCTGGCGATGATGATCGCCAGCGCCGCC
>DATEIF010000481.1:0-7881 GCA_035279205.1 Vineibacter sp. | reverse complement strand
TTCCGTCAACGGCTTCTCGCGATCTTCACCGAGCACCGGGCCGCATTGACGCGCTTCCTTGAGCGGCGGCTGGGCAGCGCGTCCCTGGCCGAGGATCTGACCCAGGAGACCTGGGTGCGCGCGGCCACGGCGAGCACCAATGGCGTGCCAGCAAACGACAATCCGCGCGGCTATCTCTTCAGGATCGCCGCCAATCTGGTGATCGACCATCGCCGCCACACGCGGCGCGGCATCGAGGTCGACGCGCCAGCACCGCTGCGGGACGCGATCGCCGATCCCACGCCCTCGCCCGAGGTGATCGCCCTTCATCGCAGCGAGATGGCCCGTCTGCTGAGGGCCGTCGACCGCTTGCCGCCGCGCTGCCGCCAAGTGTTCCTGCTGACCAAGGTCCATGAGCTCAGCTACGCCGAGGTGGCGGCCAGGCTCGGCATATCGCGCAACACGGTCATGGTCCACATGACCAACGCGCTGGCAGCGCTCGATGCGCACCTCGACGCACAATCCACAGCCGACGACTAATGCTGTCCTGCCGCCCCGGTCGTTCAAGGGGATGAGGGAAACGTCCATGACATCATCACGGATCGCATGACGCCGGAGCAGCCGGACACGACAACAGCCGCCGCACAGCGTTGGTTCGTGCTGCTGCGGGACCAGGACGCGAGCGAGGCCGACCGCGCCGCCTTTGCGCGCTGGCTGGCCGACGATCCGGCAAACCAGGCGGCCTGGGAGCGCACCCAGCGCCTGTGGTCGCGGCTGGACGATCTCACACCGCACCTGCGCCACCGCCTGCACGCTGAGATCGGCAATCGCGGCCACGCACCGGCAATGTCGGGCCCGGCGACCGGCCGATCGCGCCGTGCCTGGTTGCAGGGTGCCGCGGCGGCAGCCCTGGTCGTGGCCGGCGGCGGCTATGCGCTCACGGTACCGGGCCCGTTCGCCGACTACCGCACGCGAACGGCCGAGCGCCGCACGGTGACCCTGCCGGACGGCTCGACGATGGAGCTGGGCAGCAACACCGCCGTCTCGCTGGCCTTCGATTCCGACATCCGGCGCCTGGTCCTGCACGCGGGTGAGGCCTTTTTCCAGGTCGCCGCCGATGCCCGGCGCCCCTTCATTGTGGCGGCGGACCGCGGCGCGACGCGGGCGCTGGGCACCGCATTCAACATCAAGCGACAGGCTGACGCGGTCACCGTCTCGGTCATCGAGCACGCCGTTGCCGTCTCCGTGGACGGGCAGCCGGCAGTCACGGTCGGGCAAGGCCAGCAGGTGCGCTATGACCACAGGCGGCTCGACGCTGTCCGTGCGGCTGACGTGGCCGATGTCCAGGCGTGGCGCCGGGATCGTCTGGTCTTCCGTGACAGCCCGCTGCGCGCCGTGATTGCCGACCTCGAGCGCTATCGCAGCGGCCGCATCGTGATCACCGATGACCGTATCGCCCGCATCCCCGTGACCGGCGTCTTCCACGCGCGCCAGACCGATGCCGCCCTGGCCACCATCGCCGATACCCTGCCTGTGCGGGTGACACGGGCCAGCGATCTGCTGGTGTTCATCCGACCGAGGTAACCGCTCGCGTTCACCGTCGCGAAAATTTTTCGGCCGCCGACTAATGGTCCACCCGTCGCTTCTCCGTATTACCCAATAGACGCTAATGCGTCGCAATTGCATATCAGCGAAGTCAGACGGGGGAACGGCAAACATGGAAGACCTGAAAAACGGGCGCGTATCTGTTTTCCTTTCAGCCGTGGCTTCGTGGGGCCGGCACCCCGCCGGCGTCCTGGCGTTGGCGCTGGCCGCGGCGCTCGCCGCGGCACCCGTGCGGGCTCAGCAGGACAGCCCCGCCCCGGCGACGGCGCAACCATCGGCAATGCATCGGTTCGACATCGCGCCGCAACCGCTGACGTCCGCACTCGTGCAGTTCTCCAATGTCACCGGACTGCAGTTCTTCTTCGGCGCGGCCGTGGCGCGCGACCTGCAATCCTCCGGCGTCGTCGGAACCTTCACGGCACAAGAGGCGCTGCGCCGCCTGCTGGCGGGCACCGGCCTGCTCCATCGCTTCACCAATCCGACGACCGTGACATTGCAGGCTGCGCCCGCCACCGGCTCGACCGGCGGCGGCGGCACGACGCTCGATCCGATCACCGTGGACGGCACGCGCGGCGCGGGCGGACAGGGATATGTCGCCCGCCGCGGCGGCACCGGCACCAAGACCGACACGCCGCTGATCGAAACGCCGCAGTCGATATCGGTGGTCACGCGCGATCAGCTGCGCACGACCAAGCCGGCATCGGTGACCGAGGCACTGGCCTACACGCCGGGCGTCAGCGGCCAATCGCCGGCGTTCAGCCGCATGGTCGACGACATCATGATCCGCGGCTTCAACGTCGCCACCGGCAATTTCGGCATCCTGCTCGACGGCATGAAGCTGCAGTCCAACGTCTATGACGGCGGCATCGAACCCTATGGATTGGAGCGCATCGAGGTGCTGCGCGGCGCCTCATCGATGCTCTATGGCCAGCTCGGCCCCGGCGGCGTCGTCAATGCCATCAGCAAGCTACCCACCGCCACGCCGCTGCACGAGATCAACCTCGAATACGGCAGCTACGATCGCAAGCAGATCTCGGCCGATTTCGGCGGGCCGATCGGCAGCGACGGCACCTGGTCCTATCGCCTGACAGGACTGTGGCGCGATGCCGACAACTGGGTGCACCATGTTCCGGACGACAAGCGCTTCATCGCGCCGGCACTGACGTTCAGGCCCTCGGAATCGACGTCGTTGACGGTGCTGGGCAGCCTGCAGCAGGTGCGGACCAAGTTCGCGCCGCCCATGCCGTACGCCGATCTGCGCCGCGGCCGCATCCCGCGCGATCTCTTCATCGGCGAGCCGGGCTATGACCGCTATGAGAGCGATGTCTACACCGCCGGCTACCTGTTCGAGCACCGTTTCAACGACACGTTCAAGCTGCGCCACAACGTCCGTTATTTCCATGCCGACGTGCGCTGGGATTATCTAGTGTACGGCGCGCTGCGCAACGACAGCAGCCTGACACGCACGGCGAGCGACCGGCGCGAGAAGTCGACCGGACTGACCGCCGACACGTCGCTGGAGTCGACCTTCGCCACCGGACCGCTGCATCACACGCTGCTGTCGGGTATCGACGTCTACCGGCGCGCCTACAATTCGCACCGCTATCGCGGCACGGTGGCGCCGCTCAACAACGTGAACAACCCCGTCTATGGCCGCACGCCGCCGGTCGTGAACTTCAACCAGGACCGCGGCTCCGACAATACGAGCCTGCAGGTAGGCTTCTATGTGCAAGACCAGATCAAGGTTTTCGATCAATGGGTCCTGTTGCTGGGCGGCCGCTTCGATTGGACCGATGGTGAGTCCAAGAGCTACCTGACGCGCAACACCACACATCAAAAGGACCAGGCCGTCACCGGGCGGGCCGGCCTGGTCTATCTTTTCGAGTCCGGGATCGCGCCCTATGCCAGCGTCAGCCAGTCCTTCGCGCCGACGCTGGGCACGACCCGCAATGGCGCTGCCTTCAAGCCCACCAAGGGACTGCAGTACGAAGCCGGCGTGCGTTACCAGCCGCCAGGCAGCACGCTTCTGCTGAGCGGCGCGGTCTACGACCTGACCCAGACCAACGTGACGACGGTCGATCCTGCCGACCCGACGTTTCTCGTGCAGACCGGCAAGGTGCGATCCCGCGGTGTCGAGCTCGAGGCACGGGCAAAGCTCGGCAACGTCAATCTGATCGCCGCCTACACCTACACCGACGCCCGCATCCTCAAGTCCAACGAGCCGAACATGCGTGGGCACGCGCCCGACCTGGTACCGGCTCACACGGCGTCGCTGTGGGCGGACTACACGCTCGATGACCTCGGCCTCAAGGGCCTGAAGGTCGGCGCCGGGGTGCGCTATGTCAGCGCCGCCAACATCGCCGGCTATCCCAACAACGTGCCTGGTCGCACATTGGTCGATGCGCTGGTGAGCTACGACCTCGGCGCTCTCGGCCCGCGGCTCGACGGGGTGTCGCTGGCGCTCAATGCGCGCAACCTGTTCGACAAGAAGTACATGACCTGCGCCGGCGCCGATGGCTGCCGCTACGGCGATCCCCGCACGGTCGTGGCGACACTCAGCTATCGCTGGTGACCACCACATGCGGCTGCGGCGCTATCGGCGGCTGCGGCTCGCAGTGCGCCAAGCCATGCCCATGTAGACATCGCCTGCCCGCAGCTCGTCCAGCATCTGCGCCAACCGCTTCTGGCGGGTGGCGGCAAGCTTCGCCTTGTTGATCCACATGAGATAGTCGTTGCGCTGATAAGGCGGCCGGCTGCGGTACGTTGCGACCAGGCTCGCCTCCTCCAGCGCTGCCTTGACAGCGGCCGGCATTGGCTGCCGTGGCCGGGTCAGGCCGCGACCGGACTGCGGCACCGCAGATCTTTCCATGGAAGGCACCGGATGATGCTCGCGTCGGCGCATCGTCTCGTAACGGCGGATACGATGCAATACGCGCACGCGTGAAGAACCTGTCGAGCGCTCCAACCGCACGGAACCAGAGCACACTGGGCACACGCGCCATGGCTCCGTGCAATCTTCAGCTCAACAGGTTCTTCGTTTCGCCCGAAGTAGCGAGCCCCCGGCTCAACGGGTCCACCACCTGGACGAAATCTCGCTCCTGCTGCCCTGCCCCTCTTCACACGGCCGATGCCGCGGAACAGGAGCAGAGTCTTGTGTAGCGCTCTACGCGTCTCAGAACGTCAGCACGGTACCCATGATGACGGCCCAGGAATCGGCCTTTTCGCTCTTCGACTGGCCCGAACCCATGACGTAGCTGACGCCGCCGACCAACTTGATTCCCGGCGACAGCGCGTAGTTGCCGCCAACCTGGAACATGTCGATCTTGTCGCGGCCGGCGCGGTCTTCGGCGGTCAGCGACGTCACCGACTTTTCGTCGTTGCGTCCGCCCCACCAGCCTGCCGACACCTGCCACGGACCGGTTTCGTACATCAGACCGGCCGAGTACCAACGGGTGCGGTTGTTACCCCGCCGACCGTTGTTGTCCTGGCCGACACCGCCACCCAGCGTGAAGCCGGAGAGGCCGATCTGGGCACCGACCGCCCAGCTCTTCCAGCGGCCGTTGACCGACGGATTGGTGTTGTTGTTGTTGCTGCCGCCGGCGGTGCCGCGGTCGAAGGCGGCGTTGAAGTAGCCGCCGTACAGCGCCACCGTCACATCGCCGAACTTGTTGAGGTAGTTCGCGCCGACATCCAGCGCGTTGTGCCACTCATTGGAGTTCTTCGGGCAGTTCGTGATGTTGGCGCCGCCCTGGCGGAACGCGCACTGCGCCGTGCTGGCGGTCGGCGAGAACTCCGGCGTGTACGACACACCGATCTGCAGGCCGGCGAAACGCGGCGTGTAGTAGGTCAGCTTGGTCGCGTCGCCCGGGTTGTTGCCCATCGAGGCGCTCATGCCCGGCGTGACACCGAAGCGGCCGGCCTGGTTGGCTGCCTGGAAGCCAGCACCGTGATGCGCCATGTTGGGGTCCTGGAAGCCCCAGCCGGTGATCGCCGACGGTGTTGCGTACACCATCTTATAGGACGCGCCGTCGGTGGCGCCGAAGTCGATACGACCCCAGTCGCCGAACGCGAAGACGTACTCTTCGTCGAGCTGGTCGAGCGTGCCCGTGCTGTTGCTGGCCGACACGCCGGTATTATTCGACCAGCCTTCCAGCTCGATGCGCACGCCAACCGTCGTGCCGTTGTCGAGCTTGGTCTGGCCGGTGAACCAGATCTCGCCTTCGTACCGGAAGGTTTCCGGACGATAGCTCGTGCCCGTGGTGCCGCCGACGACATCGCGATCGATGTGGCCGAGGGTGATGAAAGCCTGGAAATACCCGCGCAGTTCTAGCTTGATCGGATCGGCCGCCATCACAGGAGCAGCAAGCACGCTACCCGCAACCAATGCCGTCGATCCTAACAATGCTCTTTTCATGCTGCTGCCCCCAAACGGTACAGATCCGGCGCGAACGCGCCGCTTTGGAAACGATGCAAGGGGTCCCGGACGGGCCCCCTTACGGTCGTCGCTACACTACGGTTGTTACCGCTTTATTGACGTCGCGTGCCGATCGCACGCTCCGGCAGATTGAAACCATTGGCACGCAGTCGTTGCTCGAGCTGCGGAATGGCTTCGGCGGCACGTTCATTGGTGCAATTGCTCTGCGCTGTAACGGTTTGCAGGCTGGCACTGGTATTGGCCGAACCACTGTAACGGCTTTGCAAGCTCGCGAGCTTTTTGCAGTAGGCCGCGTCGTCCGACTCGACAGTGACAGTCTGTGCCATCACAGGCGCAGTCAAAAGTGCGAGGCCAAGCGCCAAACCTGCTGCCGCGGCAGCATGATGACGAGACATGATTCCTCCACCACCATGAACATCTGAGTGTTCACCGCTCAGATAACATCGTTCACATAGTTGCGCCACGGTCCTGCCGCAAGCCCGTCACAATGAAAAAATTTCTATGGATGTGGATGAGGGAAATTCAGTGGTGCAACCCGACGGTCATACCTATTGCGCGCCATCAATGGTCATGGAAATTGGACGCGCGACGATGCGACGCGCGTCGTGGCGACGCGTCCTCCGACGCGTGCCCCCTCGTGACAGGCGGGAATCAGGCGGCGGGCGCCGAGTGATCGAGCGCCGCCAGCAGCCGGCGCCATTCGCCGGGCGTGTTGGCCGGGTAGCGGATCCAGTCGCGCCCGACCTTGAGGTCGGCATGCACCGCGCCGGGCTTGCCATGAAAATGCAGCCAGCCCACGGACTTACGGTAGAAGATGCCGCGCTTGCGCTCGACCAGCCACGCGCGTGCACGAATTTCGATCAGCAGATCGTCGAGCAGGTCGAGTGTTTCAGGTGGGGCGTGCATGGCGGTTTTCGGAAGTAGGAAATATGTAACGCGAACGTTATCCAACGCACAGGCGCGACGCTCTGTTCTCGCGGCGTCAGTTCATCACCGCTTGGTACACCAGTTCCCGCATCAGGTAGCGGTATGGCAGGCGTTGCTCGGGCGCTTGCATCATCAGGATGGCGAACAGCCGCTCCTTCGGGTCGATCCAGAAATAGGTGCCGTAGGCGCCGCCCCAGTAGTAGTCACCCACCGAGCCGTGCAGCGGATTGCGGCCGACATCGGTGCGCACCGCGAAACCGAGCCCGAAGCCCTGCCCCATCTCCGGGCTGGGCAGCAGCGCCTGGAATGCCGGCCGCATGTCGGCGCCGATGGTCGTGCCCGGCGGCAGATGGTCCGCCGTCATCAACTCGACCGTCTTGCGCGACACCAGGCGCACGCCGTCAAGCTGCCCGCCATTGAGCCAGAACTGGCAGAAGCGCGCGTAGTCCGCCGCCGTCGAGACCATGCCGCCACCGCCTGACTTCCACGTCAGGTCGGCGGTGACCGGCGGGATCGACGGCGCCTGGCCCGACGCGGGATTCTTCTGCGGCAGCGCAGCGCGATCCTGCTTGCTGGTGTCGGCGGCAAAGCCGGTGTCGGGCAGCTTCAGCGGCCTGGTGATCCGCTCGGCGATGAAGCGATCCAGCGGCATGCCGCTCACGACCTCGACGATACGGCCCAGCACATCGGTCGACATGCTGTACTCCCATGCCGTGCCGGGCTGATGGACCAGCGCCAGCGTCGCGAGCTTGGCCACCATCTGCTCGTTGGTCTGCCCGGGATCCATGAGCTTGGCGTCGACGTAGGCCTGCTTCAACGGCCCGCGGCCGGCCGCGCCATACGTCAGGCCCGACGTGTGGCGCAACAGATCCTGCACCGTCATCTCGCGCTGCACCGGCTGGCGCACCACCTCGACGCTGCCGTCACCGTTTTTC
>DATEIF010000480.1:0-3732 GCA_035279205.1 Vineibacter sp. | reverse complement strand
CCTTTTCCAGCCGACGCAGGATCTCGTCTTCGACCTGCAGGTTCCAGGCATAGTCGTACTCGCCGGTCTGGATCACCGCACGCGCCGCCGAGACCGCATCACCGCCGCCCTTCATTTCGATCGCGTCGAAATACGGCCGGTTGGATTCGTGATAGTCCGGGTTGCGCTCGCCGCGGACGATGTCGCCTGGCTTGAAGTCGACAAACCGATAGGGGCCGGTGCCGACCGGCTTCAGGTTGGTCGGCGCATCGCGCGACGCGGCACCCTTGTAGGCCTCGAAGAGATGCTTGGGGATGATCATGCCGCGCGTGCCGACAAAGGCGTCGGCCCAGAACGGCGTCGGCTTCTGGAACTTCACCTTGATGGTATGCGAGTCGATCTTTTCAACGGCGATATCCTGGTACGTCGAGATGGTGTACGTCGCACTCGCCGGATCGCGCGCATATTCCCACGTGAACAGACAGTCGTCGGCGGTGAAGGGCTTGCCGTCGTGCCACTGCACGTCTTTCTTGAGCTTCCACGTGACGGACATGCCGTCCTTGGCCAGCGTCCCGTCCTCCAGGTTGGGAATCTCTGCCGCCAGCATCGGCACCAGGTTGCCGTTGGGGTCCCATCCCGCCAGAGGCTCGTAGAAGATGCGCGAGCCTTCCTGGTCCTTGGTGCCGACGGCGAAGTGCGGGTTGAGCAACGTCGCGCCTTGCCACCACAGCAGCTTCAGCGCGCCACCGCCGCCCCGCTTGGTCGGCTTGTATGTCGATTTCGTCTGCGCCCGGGCAACGCCGGAATACGTCAGCATCTGACTCGCGAGCGGCGCGGTCAGACCCAATGCCACCATCCGATTGACGAACCCGCGACGCGATAGCTTGCCGACCTTCACGTCCTCGATCAGACCACGCAGCTCTTTTTCGTTCATGTCGTCCCCCCTGAAGCAAGCGTCACGGTTGACGGCGCCGTTGCTGTCAGCCGGAACACCTCCACGGCGCCGAGTATACGTCAACGCAATTTGGATGCCAGCGATACGGGCACCAAGAGCAGCCGCTCATGCTGCCCTGCACATTACGTGCGGGGTCACTGCAACAGGCAGAGGTCTAGGCCGCGCGGCGGTCCCACCAATCACGAAAGCGATACCAGGCGCCGACAAAGGGCAGTGCCCATGACGGATCGCCGCCATAGAAGCGGCGCGTCGGGAAGTCATCCGTGTCGAACGCGTTGGCCGGCGTATTGGACCCACCCCGGATCTTGCGGGCCGTCTCACGGCCCAGGTAGGTCATCATCGCCACGCCGTTGCCGTTGCAAGCCATCAGGTAGCGCAACCCATCGGGCGTGCGACCCATATGAGGCAACCAATCGAAGGCGAAAGCGACATTGCCGGTCCAGGCGTGGGTGATCTTCACGCCTTTGAGCTGCGGGAACCGGTCGGTCATATAGCGGTGCAGCACCGGCGCGCTGACCTCGGGCGGCGCCTGGGTGAACCGGGCCCGACCACCGAAGATCAGCCGTTTGCCATCCGGCGATAACCGATAATAGGTGAGCACGCGCTTGGTATCGGCAACAGCCCGGCTGCGCGGGATCAGCGCCTCCGGCAACCCGGCCGGCAGTTCCTCGGTGGCGATGATGTGGCTTGCCACCGGCACCAGGCGCCGCCTGAGATAGGGCGTCACGTCGCCGGTGTAGCCGTTGGTGGCCACCACCACCTCCTGAGCCTCGATATCGCCCTTACTGGTCTTGACGACAAAGCCGCCGCCCGGCTTGCGCGTATAGGACAGCGCTTCGGTCTGGGCGCAGAGGATCGCGCCGGCCTTGTGTGCCGCCGACAGCAGGCTGCCGTAGTAGCAGGCAGGATGGAGGTGCCCTGCCCGCTCGATCAGCATGCCGCCGCAATAGTAGTCCGATGCCAGGGCCTCGCGCTGGCGTTCGCGCGGCAGCATCTCGGCGCCGGCCTGGGCCAACCCGTTGAAGTCATCGACCTTGCCGGCGAGGTCGGCATAGTGCGCCGGCGTGAAGGCGCCCAGGAAGCGGCCATGGCGGATGTAGTGCGCCTGCAGGCCCTCGCGGTCGATGATGTCCTCGATCGCCGTCATCGACTCGACACCGCTGGTCAGCAGCGCCTTCTTGCGCGCCTGCCAGGCATCGCTGTCGCGATTCTTGCCCGAGATGCCCTTGCCGAGATTCACGCCGCCGCTCACCATGCCGCCGTTGCGCGAGCTGGCGCCGACGCCGAAGTCGCCCTTCTCCAGCACGACGGCATTGATGCCGCCGCGCCGCAGCTCCAGCGCCGTCGACAGGCCGCCATAGCCGGCGCCGACAATCAGGACGTCGGTCCGCCGCGGCGGATCCTGCGACAGGTCATTGGACGGGTGCCACCACTCCCACCACCACGGCGTGGCCTTGAAGTCGCGGTGGAAGAGGTCGGCGCGCACGGGCACTGCTCCTACTAAGCCCCTCTCCCGCAAGCGGGAGAGGGAGGGGCCCATTGCGCAACGCGCAATGGGAGGGTGAGGCGCTACAGACGAAGCACCTCGTCCTGGGACCCTTACCCGCCGGACGCTGCGCGCCCGGCGACCTCTCCCGCTCGCGGGAGAGGTGAAGAAGCTACTCCGCCGCCGTCGGCAATTTCGGCACGTACGGCTTGGAGGCGAAATGCTCCTGGTCGCTCTGCGAGAAGGCGAGCCCCGCGCGCAGGATGGCGCCGTCGTCGACCTTGTCGAGCGGCACGCAGTAGCGATCGTCGTCCTTGGTGATCGTGTCGTTATCGACCCGGTTGTAGCAGATCAGCAGGGTCCATCGCCGCTTGTCGGAGCGATTGGCGTCGCTGCGATGGATCGCATTGCAATGGAAAATCAGCGCATCGCCGGCCTCAAGCTCGCAATACGCGATCGGATGACGCTCGAGAATGTGGGTCATCCGCTTGGGGTCGACTTCGTTCTGCCCCTGGGTCAACGGCGTGTGGTCGATACGGCCAAGCTTATGGCTGCCCTCGACGATCTGCAGGCACCCGTTCTCCTTGGTCGTGCGATCGAGTGCGATCATGCACGACAGCATGTCCGGCCGCAGGCAGCCGTTGTAGTACCAGTAGCCGTAGTCCTGGTGCCATTCCCAGGCACCGCCGACGGCCGGTTCCTTGGCAGTGAGCTTGGACTGGTAGTGGTAGACCGAGCCGCCCAGCAGGGTCTCGCTGGTGTCGACCATGCGCGCCGACCGCGCCGCCAGCCCATAGACGCTGTCGCCGGCCCGGTTCCAGAGCGCGATGCGCGTGGAGCGCCCCTCGCCGTCGAGCCGGTCAAGGACATGATCGCGCACGGCCGGATCCTGTTCCATGGCCCGCACCAGCAGGCCGGTTTCCTCCGGTGTGAACATGCCGCGCGCAATCACAAAGCTGCGTTCATTATACTCGGCGATCTGCGCCGGACTGAGCACACAGGGCATGGTGCCCTCCTCCCACCTGCATATTCTGTGTGCCGACTATCGCGCCGACGTCGAGAACTGGCAATATGGTCTGCATCCTTGGAGGGTATCCATGAAGACAGTGCTGCTGACCGGCGCCGCCGGATCGATCGGTGTCGCCCTGCGCCGCGAGCTGAAAGGCGTCTATGGCGAGCTGCGGCTGGCCGACATCAAGGCGATCAACGATGTCGGACCGGGCGAGACGTTCCATCGGCTCGATATCGCCGATGCCGGCGCCCTGAACGCGGCGATGAAGGGTGTCGACGGCGTGATCCACATGGCCGGGCA
>DATEIF010000479.1:0-2999 GCA_035279205.1 Vineibacter sp. | reverse complement strand
AGGTTGCGTCAGCTGCACGCGGCGGCCTATCGCCGGTACGGCGCCCAGATCCGTCCGCTGCCCGGCGCCAAGGACCTGCTGGCGTGGCTGTCCGATGCCGGCATCGCCTGGGCGATCGCGACCAGCGGCCGCATGGAAACCGCTGCCGTCAATCTGGCGGCGCTGGATGTCGATCCCGCGCGCACGCCCGTGGTTACGCGCGATCAGGTGAAATACGCTAAGCCCGATCCCGACCTGTTTCTCGCCGCCGCCGAGCGCCTGGGGGCGCCGATCGAGACAGCGGTGGTCGTGGGCGATAGCATCTGGGACATGCTGGCCGCCACGCGCTGCCGGGCGCTGGGTGTCGGGTTGCTGTGCGGCGGCTATGGCGAGGACGAGCTGCAGACGTCGGGTGCCTTCCGCGTCTACGAGGACCCGGCCGACCTGCTGCGCCACATCGACGAGGTCGGCGGCCGGCGGTGATGTTATCCCTTCTCCCCGCGCAGGCGGGGAGAAGGTGGCGCGAAGCGCCGGATGAGGGGCTTCGCGATGCCGCGAGCAATCAGCCGGTGGCACGTGCGCGTCGAGACGGCGAAGCCCCTCATCCGCCCTTCGGGCACCTTCTCCCCGCCTGCGCGGGGAGAAGGGGAGGCCCTAATCAGCGCGCCACAGCGACAGCAGCGGGCCATTCTTGCCGGCAACGGGATCGCACCGGGGAAACGGCGTGCGGGCGATGCGCGCGACCGTATCGGCCGTCGCCGGGTCGCGGCTCACGTCGGTGTTCTGGCCCGGCGGGTAGGCGCCGACCACCAGGAAGTCGCGGGTGGCCTGCAGCCGGCAATGACCGGTGCCCGCCGGCAGCAGCGCGACGTCGCCAGCCTCGACCTCGACCTCGCTGCCGTTGGGACCGCCCAGCAGCAAGCGGGCGCTGCCCTGGGCGAAGCCCAGCACCTCATGGGCGTCGGGATGATAGTGATGATGCGCATAGACGCCGTTGCGCCACTGCGCCGGCCAGCCGTTCTTCTCGAACAAGGCCTCGAACGCGCGGGCCGTGTCGGCGGCACTGCCCGCCGGCACGACGCGGCGATACAGCAGCACCGGCAGGCGCGGGTTGTTGGGCACCCAGCCGTTGGCATCGAGGTACAGCGTTTCAGGCGACGGCCGTTCCCTTCCCCGCTTGCGGGGAAGGTGGCCGAAGGCCGGATGGGGATCCGACGTGGTGCGCATTACAGAAACCTCGCTGGCTCCCCACCGCCCATCAACGTGTCACCGCCCCACGGCGGCGCGGCGCTTGCCTTCCTCGGCGACCTTCTCAGCGGCGCGGCCGGCCATCTCCTGCAGATGGTCGAACGCGGCATGATAGGTGCCGACGCCCTGGGTGGCCGAGCGGATCTCGATGATCAGATCGCCGATCTCCGACTCCGGCATCAGCGCCACCACCTCGTCCCAGCCCGGCCAGCCGGGCCGCGAATCGAAGCCCAGCAGCTGGCCGCGACGGCCCGACACCAGGCGCTGGATGCGCGAGGTGGCGTCGCTGGGCGCCGCGATCGTCACCTTGAGGATGGGCTCGAGCAGCACCGGATCGCACTTGGGCATGGCCTCGACCATGGCCACGCGCGCTGCCTGCTTGAACGACATCTCCGAGCTGTCGACCGTGTGGAACTGGCCATCGAACAAGGTGACCGAGAGATCGACCACCGGCTGGCCCAGCGGCCCCTGCTTGAGGTAGTCGACGACGCCCATCTCGACGGCGGGGATGAAGTTGCGCGGCACCACGCCGCCCACGATCTTGTCGATGAACTTGAAGCCCTCGCCGCGGCCCAGCGGCTGGATCTCGATCTTGACGTCGCCGAACTGGCCGTGACCGCCGGTCTGCCGCTTGTAGCGGCCGTGCTGCTGCGTGCCCTTGCGGATGGTCTCCTTGTAGGCGACGCGCGGCGGGCTGCTGTCGACCGGCACGTTGTAACGCGTGGCGAGCTTCTCCAGCGCCACCCGCAGATGCATCTCGCCCTGGCCGCGGATCAGGAACTCGCCGGTATCGTCGCGATGGCCGGCCGACAGCGACGGATCCTCCTCGATGATCTTGTGCAGGGCCGTGGACAGCTTGACCTCGTCGCTGCGGTTCTTGGGCATGATGGCGAGCCCATAGACCGGCAGCTCGGCGGGTGCATGGTCGGGTGCCTCCGTGGCGCCGGACGCCGACAGGATCTGGCCGGCCGACAGCGCGTCGACCTTGGCCAGGGCCACCAGGTCGCCCTGCTTGGCCTGAGCCATCTTGTCCAGCCGCTGGCCGAACATGCGGAAGACGCCGCCGATGCGGGTCGAGCCAAGGGTCTGGCCTTCCGATACCGTGCCGGCCCAGATCCGGCTCAGCGACAGCTTGCCGGCGTGGGCCTGGTGCGAGACCTTGAAGCACTCGGTGATGGCGGCGCCGTTGACCTCGATGCCGCGACGCTTGGCGGTCTCGGGCGCGAACGGCGCGTCGTGGCGAAGCGCCTTCAGCAGGCGGCGCACACCGGCTTCGTGCTCGCCGGCACCCAGCAGCACCGGCGCGATCAGGTCGGCGCCGAACTCGTCGTGCAGGTCGCGGTAGATCAGCGACTTCTCAGGCGCCACGTCCTCGATCAGCTGCTCCAGCAGCGTGTCATCGAACTCGGCCAAGGTCTCCAGCATCTCGCGCCGCGCGTCGGTCTCGCGCGGCAACAATTCGGCCGGCATCTCGATCAGGTCGGAGGCGGAGCCGTGCTTGTAGCGATAGGCGCGTTCGCTCACCAGGTCGACATAGCCCTGGATCTCCTCGCTGCCGTCGGTATTGGTCTTGCGGATCGGCACCTGGCGCAGCACCAGCTTGCGCTCCGACACCGACTGCAGGGCGGCCAGTAGGTCGCGCACGCGGGCATGCGCGGTGTCCATCTTGTTGACGAAGAACAGGTGCGGCACGCGGCGCGCTTCCAGCGCCCGCAGCAGCGGCGCCAGCACCGCGACGCGGTCGGGCACCGGCTCGCACACGATCACGGCCG
>DATEIF010000478.1:0-2156 GCA_035279205.1 Vineibacter sp. | reverse complement strand
CCAGCCAGATCAGCGCGCCGGTGGCGACCTGGGCGATCACGTGACCCGAGAAATAGACAAGTCCATGCCAGTCCGTGCGCCGCTGCAGCACCTTCACCCGCGACAGCGGCAGGATTTCGGAGCCGGTCAGCGGCCACAGTTCTTCATGCGCGTCGGCGGGCATCGAAGCCGGCATCCATGGACCTCGTCGAAACATCGGGCCACAGTGTCCGGCGGCGCCACGCCTGGGCGCAAATTTATCTTTTCAATCGCCTCAATCGAGAAGAGGAATGCGGCAAGCACCGCGTCAGGCGACGGGGTGCTGGACCACAACCGGTGATCAGCGCCACCGGTTGCGATACTGTCATCGTTGCTCCGGCCGCCCGTCAGATCGCGCCACGCGCGCGCAGCCCCGCAATCGCGCCGGCGTCATATCCCAGCCCACGCAGCACGTCGTCGGTGTGCTCACCCAGCTCCGGGGTCGGCCGCAGTTCGGCCGGCTGTGGGGCGGCGCTCATGTTGATGGGCTGGCCGACCACCTTGATGTCGCCGAGCTTGGGATGGCGCACCGGGCGCGCGATGCCCAGGTGCTGCACCTGCGGCTCGGCGAACGTCTGGTCGATGGTGTTGATCGGACCGCACGGCACGCCGGCCTTGTTCAGCGCCGAAATCCAGTGCGCGCTGGGCTTGGTGCGGGTGATCGCGCTGATGCGCTCGTTGAGCGCCTGGCGGTTGCGCGAGCGCAGCTGGCCGGTGGCGTGGTCGGGATGCGCCAGCAACTCGGGCGCGGCGATCGCTTCGCAGAAGCGCTTCCACAGGCCATCGCCCGAGGCCGCGATGTTGATGTGGCCATCGGATGTCGGAAAGACGCCGGTGGGAATCCCGGTGGGATGATCATTGCCGGCCTGCTTCGCCACCTCGCCATCGATCAGCCAACGCGCCGCCTGGAAGTCGAGCATGAAGATCTGCGCCTCGATCAGCGAGGTGTGCACCCACTGCCCGACGCCGGTCTGCGCGCGCTGCAGCATGGCGAGCAGAATGGCCTGCGCCAGCAGCAGACCCGACGTCAGATCGGCAATCGGGATGCCGACCCGCATCGGGCCCTGCCCTGGCGCGCCGGTGATCGACATCAGGCCGCCCATGCCCTGGGCGATCTGGTCGACGCCCGGCCGCGTCGCGTCGGGGCCGGTCTGGCCGAAACCTGCGATGCTGGCATAGATGATGCGCGGGTTGACGGCACGCACGGACTCGTAGTCCACGCCCAGGCGAAACTTCACGTCGGAACGATAGTTCTCGACAATCACGTCGGCCTTGGCGGCGAGCTTCATGAAGATGGCGCGACCCTCGTCGCTCTTCAGGTTGATCGTCATGCTGCGCTTGTTGCGGTGCAGGTTCTGGAAGTCGAAGCCGTGGCGCCGGCTGCCGGTGGCGTCGGGTACCTCAGGCCCCGGCTGCTCGATCTTGATCACCTGCGCGCCCCAGTCGGCGAGCTGGCGCACGGCGGTCGGGCCGGCGCGATGCGCCGTCAGGTCGAGCACGGAAATATGGGCGAGCGGCAGAGCGGCCATGATCACTTCCCCTGAAATACCGGTTTGCGCTTTTCCATGAAGGCGCGGCGGCCTTCGGCATAGTCCTGGCTGTCGAAACAGGCCTGGGTCATGCGCTCCAGCCGCGCATGATCGCGCTGCTGATCGGGCTTGGCGATCTCGCGCGCCGCCGCCTTGGCGAGCGCAATGGTGAGCGGCGCGTTCTGGGCGATCTGCCCGGTCGTCTCGGCCACGACCACGTCCAGCTCGGCATCGCCGGCGACGCGATGGACCAGCCCGATATCGAGCGCCTCGGCCGACGAGTACTGGCGCGCCGTGAACAGCATCTCCATGGCACGCGGCAGGCCCACGATGGTGGCCATCCGCTCGATGCGCATCAGGCCGTAGCCCAACCCGAGCCGCGCCGCCGGCACGCCGAAGCGAGCGCCCTCGTTGCAGAAGCGCAGGTCGCAGCAGGCCGCGAGGTTCATGCCGCCGCCGATGCAATAGCCGGTGATCTTGGCAATGGTGGGCTTGGGAAAATCGTACAGCGCCTCGTAGCCGCGCCCGGAGATGGCGTTGTAGCGCTCCTGCGCCTCGGCATTGGCGCGCTCGCTCTCGAACTTGGAGATGTCGGCGCCGGAGACGAAC
>DATEIF010000477.1:0-8318 GCA_035279205.1 Vineibacter sp. | reverse complement strand
TTACCCGCTTCATTTCGGTGAGCATCTTCTGCCGGTCGGGCACGAAGTTCAGCACAAGCGCCGACACTGTGACATCGCGGCTCGCGTCGGTGAAACCAAGGGCTTGCGCATCGCCGACCTCGAAGACCGCGCGCGCGTCAGGCGCCGAAGCCCGGGCCCTGGCGAGGAAGCCCTCGGATGAATCGATGGCGATCAGGCTTCTGGGCTTGCAGTGCGCCAGAATGGTGCCGGACAGCGCGCCGGTCCCGCAGCCCACCTCCAGCCAGTCCAGGCCGGCTGCCACATCAAGCCAGTCGAGAAAGCGGGGGGCGATCTCGCGGCTCCATCGCCCCATGTAGGAGTCATAGCTGTCACCGGCGTGCCAGGCGTCATGACGTGAAACCGGCTGGACCATCGCGGACCTCCATTCAGGCGACAGCGGCGCGACGCGCGACTCGGTCCTCGGCATACGCCAGCGTGATGTCGCTGTCGATCGCTTCCCGGATGGCTTTGATAGCCGGTTCACGCGCCCGCAGCTTCGAGGCGGCGTGGGCATCGAGATCGATGGCGCTCAGCGCCTCGGCTGCCCGTTGCGCGGCCACATCCAGGTCAGCGGCCGGAACCGTCCGGTCGAAGAAGCCTGCCGTCACGGCTTCTTCCGGGTCGAACATCTGGCCGGTCACAACCGCGCGGTTGAAGTAGGGAGGCGTCAATCTCTGGCGGGCGACTTCGACGGCAAACCGGGGAACGACGAGGCCGATCGCGACCTCATTCATCCCGATCTTGTAGACGCCCTTGGCCGCCAGCCTGATGTCCGATGACAGGATCAGGAAGGCACCCATGGGAAACGCATTGCCGTTGCAGGCGGCGACAACGGGCCGTGGAAACGACAGGATCCTGAGCGCGAGTTCGCTGCCCAGTTTCAGCATCGTATGGATCTCGCCGGCGCTGCCGCGGCTGAATACGTTGAGATCGAAACCGCCGGAGAAATGCCGGCCGCGCGCGGTGAGAATGACGATCGCCCGGTCGCGCTCCGCTTTGTCGAAAGCCTGGTGGAGCTCGCTCAGCATGGCGATCGACATCACGTTCGCCTTGCCGTCGTTCATGATGATCTCGCTGACCGGGCCGGCCCGCAAATGGGTCAGTAGCTTGGACATTGACGATGTTCTCCGTGCTCAGCCGTGAAAGTCGGTGAAGGTTTGCAGCACGAGGCGGACCAGGTTCGCTTGCCGGTGCGTGCCGGTCTTGTCCAGGGCGCGCTTGAGATACTGGCGCGCGGTGGCGGTGCAGACACCCAGCGTCTCGGCCGCCTGCGCGATATCGGCACCACGCGATAGCATCGCGGCCACGGACGCTTCGCGCGGCGTCAAGCCGTAGGTTTCCGACAGTCCGCGTGTGTCGATGCGGATGGGCGCAGCCGGATCGACGACGAACAATGCGGCGCGCGGCGCGCTGCATGAAAGGCCGATGCTTGTGCCGTCGAGGGACATCACCGTCACGACCAGCGATGTGAGGCCCGACGGTCGCTCGAGATAGAGACGGTTGGGCTCCCGTACTTGCGATGCCGACGAGGCGGCGATGGCAATCGTTGCCCTCAAGGCGCATGTTTCGGCGGCCGATCCGGCCCGCACACCGCCATCATCGACGCCAAGCCCGTCGTCATACGCCACGATCCGGGTGGCACGACGGTTCATGAATGTCGGACGTGCTTCTTCGTCCACCAGGATGATCCCGATATCGAGGCGTTCGAGGACGGCACCATGAAGCCTGCCGATGCCATCGAACGCGGCCTGGACGTGCGTCATGTCAGGGGATTCCACGCTGGGAAGCAGACGGATCGATACGCTTGCGACCGGCTCAAGCGCCGCATTGGCCTGCCATTGCCTGTTCCAAACTCGTTAGTTCTTAAAGCATCCAATGGATACATAAGGCAATACCTTGAGCCGCGCAAGAGGCATGGGATGGAATGCTCGGTGAACCGTTGCCGCGTTTGCGGTCTGTGTCACCGGACCTGATGCGCGAGCCTAGCGGCCGGCGCCGGACAAGTCATAGGCGGGCGATGGTATTTCTATAGGCGGCGGAAGACGCGGTCGACGAAGCGGAAACGCACGCCAGATCAGGACGTTACGCTGCTGCGGACGATCTGGTCTGCGGCGGTGCAGCGGGGATCATGCCGAAGCGTTCCAGGCCGCGCTGTCCCTCCGGTGTCAGGCCGTAGACGGCACGCCCGGTGCGCTCGAACCAGCCATAGACGTCCTGCTGCAGGATGCGTCCGACATGAGGACTGCAGCCGGCTATGCGCAGCGCGGCGAGCTTCATGGGGCCGTGAGCCGCCAGCAGGCTGGCACAGCGCAGCGCCTCTTGCCGGTACGCCGTCATGATGGGCTGTCGTGTCGAGCCCCCTTGGTTGGGATCCCCAACGCGGCGCGCATGCTCGCCGAGCAGGCGATGGACGCGCTTCGTGTTCTTGCGTGGCTGGTAGGGCAGGGGATCAAGCAATACCTCGACACGCCCGTGGGCCACGATCATCAACCCCAGGCCCAGGCGGCGGCAGAGCTTCTTCACGTCGCGCAGGCGCTTGGGCCACGTGCCGACAGCGAGATAGACGGCATCCGTGAGACTGAGACGGTCGACACCCTGGAGCACCAGCCCGAGGTTGAAGGCACGCTTCAGTTCGACCACGACAGGCGGCTCCGCGCCGCGCACCGCAACGATATCGCAATGGCGTACCTCGCCTTTCACCACATATCCCTGGCCTTCGAGAAAGGCCTTCACCGGCGCATAGAGATCGACTTCCAGGGTCATGGCTGCGTCCTTCCGACCTGATCGAGGGACGACACCGCCTCGATGATCGCATCGACCATCTGCTGTGGCAGGTCCGGCCGCCATTTCAGGCCGACCGCGCGCGACAAGCCGAGCTTGGTCACGCCAAGCGCCACGACATCCCGGGTGGCGAGGCTGCGGGGTGCGATGGCGACGCCGATGCCCTGGGCGACCAGGCGCAGCGCAAGATCGTCACGCTGTGCCCGTGCCGCCGTTCGCATGCTGATGCCGGCGGCGCTCAGGCGCCCGGCCTTCAGTTCGCATGACGAGCGCATCACCATGGACTCACCATCCAGATCGGCAATCCGGATTCGTGCCGGCCGGCGTTCGGCCAGCCGATGGCCGCGGCCAACCAGGGCGACGAACGGCTCCCGCCAGAGAATGCGCGCCGCTGAGGACTCCTTGCCGGCGATGGTCCATGCGGCATCGATGCGGCCGGCCCGCAGCCAATGTGCCAGACGCTGCTGATCGCCTTCCCAGAGCTGCAGTCGCATATCGGGCCGCCGACGTGCCCAGAATTCGGTCAGGCTCGATACGTCGGCCCCGGAGATCGTTGTCAGGACCCCGAGCCGCAGCCGTGGCGGCCGGTCGCTCCTGGTCCGGAACGTCGTACGCGCGGCCTCGCATTGCCGCAGGATGTCGACGGCATGCTGGTGAAAAGCCAGGGTTCGTGGCGTCACGACCAGGCGGCGGCCGACCCGTTCGAAAAGAGGGGCTCCCAGCTCGCGCTCCAGCGTTTTGAGGCCGACAGAGATCGCCGGCTGCGAGATGTGCAACCGCTTCGCCGCCTTGCCGACACCACCGCACTCGACGACGGCGGACAGGAATTCGAGGTGCTGCAGCTTCATTATGTTTAATTATCGATTGGCATCATAAACATATATTATACTTATGTAGAGCGCATGGCTAGCCTCCGATCATTCCTGTCGATGCGGAGTGCCTCATGTCCTACGAAAACATCCTGACGGAGATCCACGGAAAGGTCGGATTGATCCGATTCAACCGGCCCGGCGCACGCAACGCGCTCAGTGCGGCGCTGATCGCCGAGCTGCGGTGTGCGCTCGATGCGTTCGAGATGGCCGATGACATCGGTGCTGTCGTCATTACGGGCGATGATCGGGCGTTCGCGGCAGGCGCCGATATCGGTGAGATGGCGGCAATGAGCTCGTTCGCCGGCGTCTTTCGTCGCGAGTTCAGCGGTGCTGACTGGCTGCGGATCGCGACATGCCGCAAGCCCGTGATCGCCGCGGTGGCTGGTTATGCGCTGGGCGGCGGCTGCGAGCTGGCGATGATGTGCGATTTCGTTCTGGCGGCCGACAACGCCAGGTTCGGTCAGCCCGAGATCACGGTCGGCGCCACGCCGGGGTGTGGCGGCACACAACGCCTGCCGCGAGCGATCGGCAAGGCCAAGGCGATGGAGATGTGTCTCACCGGCCGCCTGATGGATGCAGCCGAGGCGGAACGCACCGGCCTTGTTGCGCGGGTCGTGCCTGTCGCGTGCCTCGTCGAGGAAGCCATTCGCACGGCGGCAAGGATTGCCGACCTGTCACGGCCGGTTGCCATGCTGATCAAGGAATGCGTGAACCGCGCCTTCGAGGCCCCGCTAGCCGAAGGCGTCCTGTTCGAGCGACGAATGTTCCAGGCTTGTTTTGCGCTCGACGACCGCCGCGAGGGCATGACGGCCTTCAAGTCGAAACGCACCCCGCAGTTCGGCGACCGTTGATCTGGCGTCGGACGCCAGAATGTCGCCGGTCAGGCCGCTGTCTTCGGTCGGCGCGGCCAGCGGGTCGCGACCTGCGGCAGCACCTGATCGATCAGCTGGCGTGTCTGGGCAAGCATGCCGTCATCCGATCCCATCGGCCGCAGGATGAATTTCGAGATGCCGCCGTCGACGTATTCGGCGATCCGTGCCAAGACGGTCGCGGCATCGCCGATGGCGAAGTAACGCCGAGCGTCGCGGCCCGTGCGCTTTTCGTAGGCGGCCATGGCGTCGACCACAAGGCGATCGGCCGCATTGCCGAAATAGAACGGGAAAGCCGCGCCGTAGTGGTCGGCATCGATGGTACGCCCGGCGTCGATGACGGCGCGCTTGATGGCCGCCACGACGCGGGCGGCTTCATCCGGTGTTTCGCCGCCGGCCTGCCAGCCCGTGCCGATGCGGGCGGTACGACGGATCGCGGCTTCCGACGCACCGCCGATCCACAGCGGCAGGTCGGACTGAACGGGCTTGGGCGCGATCGATGCGCCCGAGAGGCGATAGTAGGTGCCGGTAAAATCGACGCTGTCCTCGCGCCACAGCCGCTGGATGATCTCAAGGCCCTCGTCGGTGCGGCGGCCGCGCGTGCGCGTATCGATATCGAGTGCCTTCCATTCCGGCGCCAGCGGGCTGCCGATGCCGAATGCCGGCAGCAGGCGGCCCTCGGACAGCACGTCGATGGTGGCACACTGCTTGGCCACGAGGATGGGATCGCGCAGCGCGACGGAGATCACGTTGACGCCGAACTTCAGGCGGCGGGTGCGGCCGGCCAGCGCGGCGACCGCTGTCATGCATTCGAGGATGGGCTGGCGGCTGATGACACGGTCCGTCTGCCACAGCGAATCGATGCCGCCATGCTCGCAGAGATCGACCCAGCGCCAGTAGTCCGACGCCGTGGTGAACGGGAACTCCATCAGGCCCAGACCAATGGCGACGCTCATGGCTGATGTTCCTTATGTCTGTCGTCCTGAGCGAAGCGAAGGACCTTGCGGTGATTGTACGCAGATCGATGCTCGTGTTTCGCCACTGTCAGTCACCGATATCAGCACCGCAAGGTCATTCGCTCCGCTCAGGACGACGGGAAGAACTTAAGCCGCGTGGGCCTTGGCGAGCGGCGCCCAGGCATCGAGCGTGCGCAGGATTTCGTCGCGGTCCTTGTCGGGCACGCCGAACAGCGCGCGCTGGATGCCGGCCTTGGCGTAACTCTCCAGGACGGCCGCATCCGGCGGGGCGCCGAACACCGAGGTGGTCAAGGTCTTGGGATCACGGCCGGCCGAGGATGCCATGCGATGCAGTCGGTCGAGCGACGCCACGGGATCGAACCCGCGCATGGCGCGCGGAAACCACCCGTCGCAGTAGGCGACCACCCGCTTCAGCGTGTGATCGGTCTCGCCACCCAGCAGGATGGGCGGGTGGGGGCGTTGGGCCGGCTTGGGGTAGCTCCAGATCGGATCGAAGTTGACCATGTCGCCATGGAAGGCTGCTTCCTCGTGGGTCCAGATTTCCTTCATGGCCAGCACGCGCTCGCGCATCAGCTTGAAGCGGGTGTCGTAGCGGGCGCCGTGGTTCTCCATCTCATCGACATTCCAGCCGCCGCCGATGCCGAAGATGAAGCGGCCGCCCGACAGCAGGTCGAGGCTGGCGATGACCTTGGCCAGCACGATGGGGTCGTGCTGCGGCACCAGGCAGACGCCGGTGCCGATCAGCAGCTTGCGCGTGACCGCCGCGGCGAAGGCGAGGCCGATGAAAGGATCGTGGGTGTGGGCATAGCGCTTGGGCAGTTCGCCGCCGCCGGGGAAAGGCGTCTTCCGGCTGAGCGGGATGTGGGTATGCTCGGGCACGAACAGCGATTCGAAACCGCGCTCTTCCAGTGCGCGGGCCAGTTCGGCGATATCGATTCCGTAGTCCGTCGGGAAATAGAAGACTCCTACACGCATCGTTCTTCTCCACATGGCAGACATTCGAAGTTGTCGCTCCCCTTGATACGACATCCGACGCCAGCCTGTCGCTGGTTCTCGGGAGGAAACGTGCGATGAAACACAGCGATGGCCGCATCATCACCAGCCACGCCGGCAGCCTGCCGCGGCCCGACGACCTGATCGAGGCCAACCGCCAGCGCGAGACGGGTGGCGCCGTGGAGGAGGCGGGATTTCAGGCCATGCTGCGGGATGCCGTAGGTGACGTGGTGCGGCGCCAGAAGGAGGCCGGCATCGACGTGGCGGGCGACGGCGAGTACGGCAAGTCGATGTGGCACAAGGTGAACTACGGGGCCTGGTGGAGCTATTCCTTCCACCGGCTGAGCGGCCTGGAGCTCAAGGGACTGGGGCTCTACGATTTTCCGGTGCGCCGCTCGCAGCCGGGCGAGGTCGTCCTGTCCAGCTTCGCCGACCGCCGCGACCGCCTGCGTTTTGCCACCGCCTACGGCGATCCCGACTCCGGCGTGACGACAGGGCCGCGGCTGAAGAACTGGCCGACCTGCGTCGGGCCGATCGCCTACAAGGGCCACGAGGCCATCCAGGCCGATATCGCGAATTTCAAGGCCGCCCTGCAGGCCAACGGCGTCGAGGAAGGCTTCATGACCTCGATCGGCCCGGGCAGCTGCTCGCGCATCGGCAACGAGCACTACAAGACCGACGAGGAATTCGTCTTTGCCTGTGCCGACGCCATGCGACCGGAATACCAGGCGATCATCGATGCCGGCCTGGTGCTGCAGATCGACGATCCGTCGATCGCCGAGAACTATGACCAGATCAACCCGGAACCGACGGTCGAGGATTATCGCAGGTTCACCATGGTCCGAGTCGAGGCGCTCAACCACGCGCTCAAAGGGCTGCCGCAGGACCGCATCCGTTTCCATCTGTGCTGGGGCAGCTGGCATGGCCCGCACACCACGGATATCGCCATGCGCGACATCGTCGAGGTGATGCTGGCGATCAACGCCGGCGCCTACTCGTTCGAGGCCGGCAACGTGCGGCATGAGCACGAATGGGCGGTGTGGAAGGACGTCAAGCTGCCCGACGGCAAGCATATCCTGCCCGGCGTCGTGAGCCACGCCACCAACGTGGTCGAGCATCCCGAGCTGGTGGCCGAGCGCATCCTGCGCTTTGCCAAGCTGGTGGGCCGGGAGAACGTCATCGCCTCGACCGACTGCGGCCTGGGCGGTCGGATCCACCCGCAGATCGCCTGGGCCAAGCTGGAGACCCTGTCCCAGGGCGCCGCGATCGCGACGCAGAAGCTATGGCGGCGGGGGAGGACGCGGCGGCCGAAGGCAAACGTGGTGTGAGACGTCCATTGCCGTCGTCCTGAGCGAAGCGAAGGACCTTGCGGTGCGTCGCTCAAAGAATGCCGGCGCTGGTGGTCAGCAGCGCCAGCGGTATTCGATGCCAACACCGCAGGATCCTTCGCTTCGCTCAGGATGACGATGGCGATGGACCATACTGCTACTATCCAATGGAGACACGCTTAGCGCGGTATTCAGCCAACTTGATGGATGCGCGGCCGCGGTGCATCGCTGGTCAGGTCCAGCGTTGCAAGCGCAATGGGCAGCGTGAAACGGCGCGGCCCGGCGCTTCCCGGATTGAGGTAGAGCACGGTGCCGATGGTTTCAATCTTCGGCTGGTGTGAATGACCGGATATGACGACATCGATTCCGCGGGCAGCGGGGTCGATGTCCAGTTCCTTGAGATTGTGGAGCACGTAGATCAACCGGCCGCCGAGCTTCACGAGCGCGGTGTGCGGGTACGCGGCCGCCCACGGACCG
>DATEIF010000476.1:0-7983 GCA_035279205.1 Vineibacter sp. | reverse complement strand
GACCAGCCGCGCCACGGCCACGACGCTGACGGCCGACTACGGCGTGCCCGCGGCGCGCATCACGATCGCGCCGCCGGGCACCGATCCGGCGCCCCTCGCCGCCTGCGATCATGCCGGCGTCCCCCGTCTGCTGAGCGTCGGCACGCTGGTACCGCGCAAGGGGCACGATCTGCTGATTGCGGCGCTGGCAACGCTGCGGGATCTGCCGTGGCGGCTCGTCATTGTCGGTGATGCCGGGCGCGATCCGTCAACCACAGCGGCCTTGCACCAGCAGATTGCCGATGCCGGGCTTGACGACAGGATCGCACTCGTCGGCGCGGTGTCACCGGGCGACCTGCAGCAGCACTACCTCGCTGCCGACCTCTTCGTCCTGGCTTCGCGCTACGAGGGCTACGGCATGGTGTATGCGGAAGCGATCGCCCATGGCCTGCCGGTGGTCGGCACCACGGCCGGCGCGATTGCCGAGGCGGTCCCCGAGGGAGCCGCCGTGCTGGTACCACCCGAGGATGTCGCGGCACTGGCAGCCGCGTTGCGCCGGCTGCTGAGCGACTCCACCGCGCGCGACCGCCTTGCGCAGGCAGCACGGCAGACAGCGTCCAGCCTGCCGCGATGGCAGGACTCGGCTTCCCTGTTCGCCACCACCCTTCTTGCGGCGCAGGCATAAGCGTGTTCGCCGCCCAGTGGCTTGACCTGCGCGAGCCGGCCGATCATCGCGCCCGCAACGCCGACCTGCAGGCGGCGGTAGCGCGCCACCTCATCGACCAGACGCAGGTCACCGTCACCGACCTTGCTTGCGGCACCGGCGCCATGATGCGCGCACTCGCCCCGCATCTGCCGGCACGACAAAGCTGGCGCCTGGTCGACCACGACGCAGACCTGCTGGCCGCGATCGACCAACGCTGCCGTGGGCTGTCGTCGGTGGCCCAGGCCATCGCCTGGCAGCCGCATCATGCCGACGTGCAGAACGAGCTCGAAGCCATCATCGCGCTGCCGGCCGATCTGGTGACGATATCGGCTTTTCTGGATCTGACCTCGGCTGCCTGGCTCGAACGCCTCGCCGACGCAGCCGCCGCTCACCGGCGTGCGATCTATGCCTCCCTGATCTACGACGGCCGCGTTGCCTGCGAACCGGTCGATCCGTTCGATGCGCAGGTCCTGCTCGCCTTCAACGCTCACCAGCGGCGCGACAAGGGCTTTGGCGCCGCCGCCGGTCCGCAAGCCGCAGCCCAACTGAGCGAGCTGCTGGTGGCGCGCGGCTTCAACACGCGCCTCGCGCAAGCCGATTGGGTGCTGGACGACCATGATGCCAGGCTGCAGGAAGAGTTCGTGCAGGGCTGGTACCAGGCGGCCTGCGAACAGGATATGCTGGACCGGCGCGAGCTTGATCGCTGGCTGATGCAAAGACTTGAATCGGTTCGGGCCCGAAGCGCGCGCATCACCGTCGGGCATTGCGACATCTGGGCCTATCCGCCGGCGCCCCAACCGAGATCGAGGTCGAACAGCACGTCCTGATCCAGCCGCCAGGTGCGCATGGGTGGGCGCATCGCCTGCTCCAGCCGATCGATGGCCGGCAGGGACAGGCCGGTCGGGCCGGCGCCGATGATCAGCGGTGCCATGAGGATATGGAGCCGATGCAGGCACCCCGCGGCGAGAAACCGCGAGAGTGTCAGCGCCCCACCCTCGACCAGCACGCGACGCAGGCCGATCCGGGCCAGCGCATGCAGGATCGCCGCGGGCGGCAGCGCGCCGGTGCCATCGGCGTCGACGCTCAGCCTTTCGACATCATCAGGCAGGTCGATCGCAACACCGGGGCGCGTCACGACGACACGGCGACAGCCGTCAGCGGCCAGAAGCCTTGCATTGCGCGGGATGCGGCCTTGCGGATCGACGACAACCCGCGCCGGGCTCGGGCCCGCGACCTGCCGCACCGTCAGTTGCGGATCATCGGCGGTCACCGTGCCGATACCAACGAGCACCGCGTCAACAAGCGCCCGCAACCGGTGCAGATGGACGATCGCGGCGGGACCATTGATATAGTGGGAGTGGCCGCTCGGTGTGGCGATCCGACCGTCCAGCGATTGGCCCATCTGGCCGATGACGAAAGCAGCGCGCGCCGCCGGGGCGACCAGCGGCGCAAAGACGGACTGCCAGGGCTCGCCGATGGCAAGATCGGCACCATTGCGGGCGGCGCAGATGTGCGACCAATCAGTGTCGGATAGTGTTTTCAGGCCGTCAGGGGAATTTTCGGCGTTCATGGAAGGTTCACCATGGACTGACTTTACGCGACACCTCACGTAGTAAGTACCCCGTGGGAGGGATTTGTTGTGGGACTGTACGAAAATCCGCGCCCAGGCTCAGCCGATGCGTTCGCGTCTCTGGCGCCGCTGCTCGCCCATGCCTCGCTCGCGCCAACGCAGCGGGCGATGGGCGAGTTCGGTGCCGGCCGGCCTGTCCTCATTGCCGATGACGACAGCACCACCTTCCTGGCCCTGACCGTCGAGGGCCTCACCCCGGAGCGCCTCGCCGCGCTGGCGTCCAGCGCCGCTGGCCCTGTCGAACTGTTTGTCTCGGGCACACGCGCTGCCACGCTCGGCTCGCGCGGCCTCGCCGCGGGAGTCATCCAGCTTGCGCCTTCGATCCGGTGCGAGGACGTGCTTGCGTTCGCCAGCGCCGTCGATCTGCACGTCGCGGTCAGCCCGGGCAGTCGTGTCGCTGCGGCCGCCATCGAGCTTGCCAAGCTTACGCGCCAGCTGCCGGCGGCGCTGGCTGTTCGCTGGCACGCGGCTGACGGCGCGGCGCGAACCGGTGCGGTTCCCTGTGTCACGGCGTCAGACGTGCTGGCGTTCCGCGCTGGCCTCGCGTCCTCGCTGCGCCCGGTATCGAGTGCACGCGTGCCGCTGCCAGAAGCCGGCGACTCGCGCTTCGACGTCTTCCGCGACGCCCTCGGGCAGTTCTGGACCGCCGTGGTGATCGGTAACGTCGACCGCTCGCGACCGGTGCCGGTCCGACTACACTCCGCCTGCCTGACCGGCGACGCGTTCGGATCCCGGCGCTGCGATTGCGGCGACCAGCTCCGCATGGCGATGGCCATGATCGCGGCGCGTGGCGGCGGCGTGCTGCTTTATCTCGACCAGGAAGGCTGCGGCATCGGGCTTGCCAACAAGATGCGGGCCTATGCGCTGCAGGATCGCGGCGCCGACACCATCGACGCCAACACCGCGCTGGGTTTCGAGCGTGACGAGCGGCGCTACGACATCGCCGCGCGCATGTTGCGCCTGCTCGGCATCGACGCCGTCGCCCTGCTCACCAACAACCCGACAAAGATGGCCGGCCTGCAGGAAGCCGGCGTGACGATCGCCGAGCGCATCGCGCTGGTCGCGCCGGTGAACGAGAGCAACCGCGACTATCTGCGTGCCAAGCAGCAGCGCGCCGGCCACCTGATCGGCAATGCACGCCTCGACAGCGAGGTGCTCGATGCCTGACCAACCGGTACGGCGCTACACAGCCGTCGCGCGCACGCTGCATTGGACCATGGCGGTTCTGGTGCTCGCGACGATCCCGGTCGGCTTCGTCCTGCTCTCCCTGCCGCAGGGTCGGTTGCAGGATACCTTGTTCGACCTGCACCGCTCGGTCGGCGTATTGCTGTTCGTGCTGGTCGTCATCCGCCTCGCCTGGCGCCTCACACACAAGCCGCCACCCCTGCCGGACGATCTGCCGGCCTGGCAGCATCTGGCGTCAGGAACCGTGCATCGCCTGCTCTACGCCATCCTGCTGATTCAGCCGATCATCGGGTGGTGGGGCACCTCGGCCTTCGGGGCGCCGATCAATGTCTTCTGGCTCTTCGAGCTGCCGCCGCTGGTCAGCAAGGACGAGGCCGCCGCCAAGCAGATTCTTGGCTGGCATGGCATCATCGGCATTACCCTCTCCGTGACCATCGTGATCCACGTCGGCGCGGCGTTGTTCCATCATTTCGTGCGCAAGGATGCGGTGCTGCGCCGCATGCTGTGAAACGACGCCGTCGCCGTCAGCTCGACGAACCCGTGTCGAGCGGCCCTGCCTTCAGGTTCGTCAGCGGATAACGCGACACCTCGTCCAGCAGCACCGCGAGCCGGGCGGCGACATGCTCGACGATCGCGCGGCCGGCCGCGGCGCTGGCGAGCCGCGCATCGCCACAGGCGCCGAGCGGGTGCAGGTCCTGGGTCGCCCACCCGAGCGCGACCTTGCCGTGGAACCGCAGCTCGCGGTGATGCTTGTCATGCGCCACCGAGGCCGGCTCAAACGCATCGACCAGCGCCGTGCGCACGCTGTCAGGCTGCAGATGCAGGAGGATCGAGGTCTCGTGCGCACCAGCATGGATGCCGTGCCGGCGCTCCTGGTCCGGAAACAGTCCTTCCGGCTCGCCAAAGGCGAAGGTGTTGGCAACGACGGCCAACATGCCCAGCCGCGTGCGCAGATCCAGGGCGACGATGTCGCAAATCTGCGGCTGCCCGCCGTGCGAATTGACGATCACCAGCTTGCGCAGGCCGGCGCGATGCACCGACTGCCCGATCTCGAACCAGACCCGCGCGAGAGTCTCAGCGCCGAGCGTCAGCGTACCGGGAAACGCCGCATGCTCGTCGCTGCGTCCGACCGGAAAGGCGGGCAGCACGAGGAGCGGTGTGTCCGCGGCGACCTGCGCCAGCGCCCGGTCGAGGATGCCCCGGTTGATCAGCGCATCGGTGGCCAGCGGCAGGTGGGGACCGTGCTGCTCGATCGCCGCAACCGGCAGCACGGCCACGCTGCGCTCGACGTCGAGGCGGGCAAAGTCCTGCCAGGTCAGGTCTTCCCAGCGGCGGACGTTTTCATGCATGCGAGGCTCCAGGGCACCTGAGAAGAACCCAACGGTCGGGCAAGGTCGAAGGTGCCCTAGTCTCAGGGACTGGTCGACACCGGCACCACCATTTCCGTATTCACCGCTTTTCATATAAAATCTAAAATTCATAAATTATTTGACATAGATTAAATTTGATGATCCCCTGAAATCACCTGAGCCACCACGCTCGGAGATCGAACGGCGAACAACACCCCGCAAGCGGCATCCCTCACGACGCTTCCATCCGCGGTCTCATGCGAGGTTAAAGCCATGAACGCTCCTCATTCGACGCGTCCCTTCGCTTCCACCGCGTCGGGTCACCCACCGGAATCAAGCCGGCACGGCCGCCGACGCGTTCTGAAGGCCGGATTGGCGACCGGCGCCGCATTGTGGGCTGGATCTCTGCGCGCACAGGACGTCGCGCCCGACATGGTGCTTCACAACGGCGTTGTTCACAGCGGCGGCATGGTCGATCGCGTGCACGAAGCGGTTGCGATCCGCGATGGTCGCGTCATGGCTGTCGGCGACAGTCGGCGGCTGCTCGACATGGCTGGCCCTGCCACACGGCGTGTCGATCTCGGCGCGAAGGCTGTCATCCCGGGCTTCATCGATGCCCATCCGCACATGGACGGCGTGGGCGCCAAGCTCCTGGCGTTCAACTGGGGGCAGATCCGCTCGGTCGCCGATGTTCTCACCGTCGTCGCGCGCGAGGTGTCCCGGCTGGAGCGCGGTGCATGGCTGGTGCTGCCGCCCTTCATCGGACCGCCCAAATTCTACGGCTATCCCGGCGCGCTGGCCGAGAAGCGTTGGCCGACCCGCACCGACCTGGATCGCGTCGCGCCCGACAACCCCGTCTATATCGAACCGCACTATCTCGCAGCCCCCGGTGTCGCGATCGCCAACAGCGCGGCACTGCGCAGCGGCCAGCTGCCGCCGGCCGGACAGGATCCGGACGGCACGATCACCGTCCGGGATGAGCGCGGCGAGCCGACCGGCGTGTTCATGGACTACAACTACCCTCGGCTGATTCCGTTGCGAGGCTGGCCGCGCCGGACGCCCTTCTTTCCGATGATTCCGTCTCCCTCGGCAGGCGCGCTCAAGGAACAAGCCGTGCGCACCGGCATGGCTGCGTTCGCCCGCGCCGGCATCACCGGCATCTATGAAGGGCACGGGATGGATGAGAGCACGATCGCGGTCTTTCAACGGCTTCGAACATCGGATGAGCTGACACTGCGGGCCTATTGCCCGCTCGCCTTCCCGTTCAAGGCCTATGACGATCCCAAGCTGGCTGAAAGCGTGATCGCGCACGGCACGCGGATCGCCGGCGGCAATGGACGCGGCGATGATCTGCTCACCCTGGGCGGCCTGGGCTTTTCATTCGACTCTGCCGCCGGCGCGGGCGCCGCGTTGATGGTCGATCCCTATCACCGGCCGCAAGGCGGCATGTGGCGCGGCGCCCAGCTGACATCGGATGAAAAGCTCCGTCGCGCGCTGGTGACGGCAGCCGCAGCCGGGTTGCGCCTGCAGGTCCAGTGTTCGGGACGGGCCGCGATCGAAACGACGCTCGGCATCTTCGAGACCATCCACCGGCAGGGCAGCATTCGCGACCGGCGCTTCGCGATCGAGCATTGCCAGTTTCCGACCCGGGACCAGATGCAGCGGGCACAGGCGATGGGCGTGGTGCCGACCACGGCCAGCACGTTCCTGTGGGTCTACGGGCAGACCTATCTCGCCGCCTTCGGACCTGACCTCAGCGCCGAAGCGATCCCGTTCCGGTCGTGGTTCGACAACGGCCTGCCGATCGCCAATTCCACCGACGGCGAGCCGTACGATCCCTATCTCGCGTTCTGGATCATGCTGGCCCGCAAGGAAGGTTTCGGCGGGCGAACGCTCGGCACCGCCCAGCAGGTGACGTGCGAGCAGGCGCTGCGTGCCTACACCCTGAACGGGGCGATCGCGTCCTTCCGGGAAAACGTCACCGGCTCGCTCGAACCCGGCAAGTATGCCGACCTCGTCGTGCTGTCGCAGGACATCATGACGGTCGACCAGGACCGGATCCCCGAAACGCGGGCGCTGGCCACGATGCTCGGCGGCCGTCCGGTTCACGATACCGGCATGTTCGGGTGAACCGGCACGGGTTCGTCTCGATAAGGAAGGAAGGAGCGCCGATGAGAATCAACAAGACGATCCTGGCACTGGCCGCATCGGTCGAGCTGACGGCCCTGTCTGCCACGGCCTTCGCCCAGCAGCCGGTGACGGCGGAAGGCGGCTATTCGGTCTTTACCGGCACCATCGCCGATATGACTCACACCGAGTATGCCGCCGCCGTCGGCCGCGGCGCGGTCGCGCTGTGGGGCCTTGGCGTGATCGAGGCGCACGGCCCTCACCTGCCGCTGGGCACCGACGTCTATGGTCCATACCTGAACACGCGACTGGCGCGAGAGGCGCTGGAACGGCGTGGTATTCCGGCCCTGGTGGTGCCGGTCTTCTATTGGGGCGTGAACCGGGTCACCGGCGCCTTCCCGGGCTCGATCGACGTGCGTCCGGAGATCATGATCGAAGTGATGGCGGATGTGTTCCGCAGCCTCAAGCGTGATGGGATCAGCACCGTCTTCTGCGTGTCGGGTCATGGCGATGCGGCCCACAACCGCGCGATCTTCGAGGGCGTGAAGCGCGGTGCCGCGGCGGCGGGCATGCGGGTCTACTTCGTCACCAACCGCATGATGGCCGAACGGATCGGCCTGCCCCTGGACGACCGGCACCTCGTGCTCACCGCCGATCCGCCGGCGCCGGCCACGCCACCCGCGACACGCCCGCAGCCTGACGTCCATGCCGGCGCCGGCGAAACCTCCAGCATGCTCGGCAATTTCCCGGCGGTGGTTCGCGCCGACGCGATCGCCGCGCTGCCGCCGACCAACCTGACACCCGAGCAACTGGCGACGTGGCGCCGCGGTGGCGAGCATGCCCTGCAGGTCACGCCGAACGGCTATCTCGGCGCGCCCGCGGATGCCAACGCCGAACGCGGCAGAGCCGATGCGACGCGATCGGCGGCAGCGCTTGCCGATGCCATTGCCAAGACGGTGGCGAGTCCGCGGTAGACCTGGGAGCGCGGGCGTCCCGCCCGCTCATGA
>DATEIF010000475.1:0-8019 GCA_035279205.1 Vineibacter sp. | reverse complement strand
CGCGCCGATGCGGGCGGGACGCCCGCGCTCCCAGCTACAGCCAGTCCGGTACGCGGTCGGCGGCGATCAGGTCGTCGAGGGACTGGCGCGGGCGGATGACGTCGTAGCGATCGCCGTCAACCAGCACCTCAGGCACCAGCGGCCGCGTGTTGTAGGTCGACGACATCACCGCGCCATAGGCGCCGGCGGATTTCACCACGACGACGTCGCCGGCCGCCAGCGGCGGCATCGGCCGGTTCTGCGCGAGGTAATCACCGGACTCGCAGATCGGGCCGACAATGTCCGTCTCGGCCAGGGATGTATCGCGCGGCGGCTCCTTCAACGGCAGGATGTCGTGCCACGCATCGTAGAGCGTCGGACGGATCAGGTCATTCATCGCGGCATCCACGATCACGAACGTGCGCGCCGTGCCCGGCTTCACCAGGATGACCTCGCCCAACAGCACGCCGGCATTGCCGACCAGAGAGCGGCCGGGCTCGAAGCTCAATGCACAGCCGAGCCCCTCCGTCTCCTGGCGCACCATCTCCATGTAGTCGCCGACCGCGAAGGGTCGTTCGTTGGACTGATGGCGATAGACGATGCCGTAGCCGCCGCCGAGATCGAGGCGCTGGATGTCGTGGCCGTCGGCGCGCAGGTCGCCCACCAGGCCACGCAGCTTGCGGATCGAGTCGCGATAGGGCTCCAGCGCCAGGATCTGCGAGCCGATATGCATGGCAACGCCGATTGGCCGCAGATTCTTTTTCGATGCGGCATGGGCATAGGCTTCGCGCGCCAGATCGATATCGATGCCGAACTTGTTGCCCTTGCGACCGGTGGTGATCTTGGCGTGGGTCTTGGCATCGACGTCCGGATTGACCCGGATGGCGATATCCGCCACGCGCCCCAGGCTCCCGGCCACGGCGTCGAGCGTATCGAGCTCGGCGCGGCTCTCGACATTGATCTGCCGAACACCTGCCTCCAGCGCCTGGCGCAGCTCGGCTTCCTTCTTGCCGACGCCGGAGAACACGATGTTCGATGCTGCGACGCCGGCGGCCAGCGCCCGCCGCATCTCGCCGATCGACACGATATCGGCGCCGGCGCCTTGGGCGGCGAAGGCGCGGATCACGGCCAGATTGCTGTTGGCCTTCACGGCATAATGCAGCTCGGCGTCGAGGCCGCGCATGGACGCCGCGAAAGCCTGGTAGTTCGCGCGCAGCGCCGCCAGCGAATAGACGTAGGCCGGCGTGCCGACCTCGCGCGCGATGCGCGCCAGCGGCACGTTCTCGGCGACCATCTCGCCGCCACGGTAGACAAAGGGTTCCATGGTAGCGCGGCCTATGGTGTCTTCGGCTGTGGCGTGGTCTGCCACGGCACCGGATCGGGCTTGGGGTAGGTACGCTCGGGCGTCTTGCGGCCGCTCGGCGGCTCCGGTTCACCCTTCTTGCCGCACGCCGCCAGTGGCAGCAGCATCAGCGCGCTCAGGAGCAAACGTCTGTTGGGCGCCATGCATCAGCCCTTTCGTGCGGTCTTGCCGAGAAAGCGCCGTCGTGCCGCGGCAACCGCTTTCTTCACGTTCCTGGGCGCCGTGCCGCCAAAGACGGACCGCGCCGCCACGGACGCTTCCACCGTCAGCGCGCGATACACCTCCTTGGTGATCTTCGGCTCGATGGCGCGCATGTCCTCGAGCGACAGCGCCCCGAGATCGACGCCTTTCGACACCGCCAGCGCCACCAGCTTGCCGGTGGCATGATGAGCCTGGCGGAACGGCAGCCCCAGGCTGCGGACCAGCCAGTCGGCGAGATCGGTGGCGGTCGAATAGTCGGCCGAGGCGACGGCGTGCATGCGCTCGGCGTTGGCCTTCAGGTCGCGCACCATGCCGGTCGTCGCCGCCAGGCCCAACTCGAGCGAGTCGGCGGCGTCGAAGATCGGCTCCTTGTCTTCCTGCATGTCCTTGCCGTAGGTCAGCGGCAGACCCTTCATCACCATGGCCAACGCCGTGAAGTCGCCGAGGATGCGACCGGTCTTGGCGCGCGCCAGCTCGGCAGCATCGGGATTGCGCTTCTGCGGCATGATCGAGCTGCCGGTGGTGAAAGCGTCGGACAGCGCGATGAAGCGGAACGGCGCGCTGCACCAGATCACGATCTCCTCGGCGAGCCGCGAGATGTGCACGGCGCAGATGGTGGCCGCCGCCATGAACTCCAGCGCGTAGTCGCGATCGGCCACTGCATCGAGCGAGTTGGCCATCGGCCGATCGAAGTCGAGCGCCTTGGCGGTCATGTGGCGGTCGATGGCGTGCGGCGATCCGGCCAGCGCCGCGGCCCCCAGCGGACTCTCATTCATCCGCTTGCGGCAATCGGCGAAGCGGCTGCGATCGCGGCCGAACATCTCGACATAGGCCAGCAGGTGGTGGCCGAACGTCACCGGCTGCGCCGTCTGCAGGTGCGTGAAGCCCGGCATGATGCTGGCCGCGTATTCCTCGGCGCGATCGATCAGCGCCGCCTGCAGGTCATCCAGCAGTGCCTCGGTGCGATCGACGGCATCGCGCACCCACAGCCGCACATCGAGCGCGACCTGGTCGTTGCGCGACCGCGCGGTGTGCAGCCGGCCGGCAGCGTCGCCGATCAGCTCGGTCAGCCGCCCTTCGACATTCATGTGAATGTCTTCGAGGCGGGTGGAGAACGCAAAGCTGCCGGCCTCGATCTCGCCCTCGATGCGACGCAGGCCGGCGATGATCTTGCGCCCGTCGGCAGCCGACACGATGCCCTGCTTCACCAGCATCTCGCAGTGCGCGATCGAGCCTCGGATGTCCTGGCGGTACATGCGCTGATCGAAACCGATCGACGCATTGATCCGCTCCATGATCTCGGCCGGGCCCAGCGCGAAGCGGCCGCCCCACATGGCATTGGACTGACCGGCGCGATCGGCGCCGGCCGCCGGCGGTGCGACAGAACGGCGCTCGCGGCTCGACTTCACTTTCCTGTTCCCCGTCATGACGTCAGCAATCGAAAATCGTAGGATCGCGGTTATGGCACAGCTTTTATCGCTTTTCTCGCGTCTCGTGCGAATCCTGGGCACTGTTCTCGTGACGTTGCCCGTCACGCTGCCGGCGCTGGCTCAGGACACCAAGCCGCCGCTTGCCGGCGCCATGAGCCGGTTCGAGTTGCAGGCCACGCCGACGGCGGCGCCCGCCATCGCCTTCAAGGACAAGGCCGACGCCGATGCGACCCTCGATGCCTTCAAGGGCAAGGTCGTGCTGCTGAACTTCTGGGCGACCTGGTGCGTTCCCTGCGTCAAGGAGATGCCCAGCCTGGACCGCCTGGCTGCCAAGATCGGCAGCGAGAAGTTCGTCGTGGTGGCGCTGTCGCTGGACGGGCCGTCGCGGCCCAAGGTCGAGCCCTTCATCCGCAGCCGCAACCTGGACCATCTTCAGGTGTTCTTCGACACCCAGAAGAAGTCCTATAGCGGCCTCAACATCGCGGTGCTGCCGACGACGGTACTGATCGACGCCCAGGGTCGCGAGGTCGGCCGGCTACAGGGCGACGCCGACTGGGACACGCCCGAGGCCGAGGCCCTGGTGCGGCATGTGATGGGTGGTTCTTAAACCTCTCCCGCGAGCGGGAGTGGTCGACGAGCGCGCAGCGCTCGGCGGGTGAGGGCCTCAGGACGAGGTACCTCGTGCGTTGCCCCTCACCCTCGCATCGCTGACGCGATGGGCCCCTCCCTCTCCCGCTTGCGGGAGAGGGAAATTCCTACCGGGTCGGCATCGGGCGTTCGCCCGAGTAGTCGTAGAAGCCGCGTCCGGCCTTGCGGCCGATCCAGCCAGCCTCGACGTACTTCACCAGCAGCGGGCACGGACGATACTTCGAATCGGCCAGGCCCTCGTACAGCACCTGCATCACCGACAGACAGGTATCCAGCCCGATGAAGTCGGCCAGCTGCAGCGGGCCCATCGGATGGTTGGCGCCTAACCGCATCGCGGTGTCGATCGACTCGACATTGCCGACGCCTTCGTAGAGCGCGTAGACCGCCTCGTTGATCATCGGCAGCAGGATGCGGTTGACGATGAAGGCCGGGAAGTCCTCGGCATTCGCCGGTACCTTGCCGAGCTTGATCGTCAGATCGCGGATGGTGCGGAAGGTCTCTTCCTCGGTCGCGATGCCGCGGATCAGCTCGACGAGCTGCATCAGCGGCACCGGGTTCATGAAGTGCATGCCCATGAACCGGCCGGGCCGGTCGGTCACAGAGGCCAGGCGCGTCACCGAGATCGACGACGTGTTGGTCGCGATCAGGGCGGCCGGCGGCAGGACCGGGCACAGTTTCTTGAAGATCTCGCGCTTGATCTGCTCGTTCTCGACGGCAGCCTCGATCACGAGGTCGCAATCCTCGAAGACCTTGTAGTCGAGCCCGGTCTCGATGCGGCGCAAGGCGGCGTCCCGCTCTTCGAGCTTGATCATGCCGCGACCAATCTGCCGGTCCATGTTGCCGGTGATGGTCTCCATGCCCTTCTCGACATGCGCCTGGTCGACGTCGACCAGCTTCACGTTGAAGCCCTTCAGGGCACAGACATGCGCAATGCCACCGCCCATTTGGCCGGCGCCGATCACGCCGATCCGCTGGATCATCGTCAATCCCCCGATAAAGCCGGTATCGCCGGTCGCCCCACAAACCGGCGCCGTGCGGGTATCATTTCTTTTCGATCGCCGCTGTCAACTCGGGCACGATCTGGAACAGATCGCCGACCAGACCATAGTCGGCAACCTGGAAGATCGGTGCTTCCTCGTCCTTGTTGATGGCAACGATGGTCTTGCTGTCCTTCATCCCGGCGAGGTGCTGAATGGCACCGGAGATGCCGACGGCAATGTAGAGATCAGGCGCCACGACCTTGCCGGTCTGCCCGACCTGATAGTCGTTGGGCACGTAGCCGGCGTCGACGGCGGCGCGGCTGGCGCCCAGACCGGCGCCCAGCTTGTCGGCCAGCGCTTCGAGCATCTTGAAGTTCTCGCCCGAAGCCAAGCCGCGGCCGCCGGACACGACGATCTTGGCGCTGGTCAGCTCGGGGCGCTCCGACTTGGAGACCTCGGCGCCGACATAGGAGGCAAGACCGCTGGCACCGGCGCCCGCGACCTGTTCAATGGCCGCCGAGCCACCGCCCGCCGCCGCCTTGAAGTTGGTGGGACGCACCGTCAGCACCTTGATCTTGTCGGCCGACTGCACGGTCGCCATCGCGTTGCCGGCGTAGATCGGCCGCACGAAGGTATCGGGCGACACGATCGCGATCGCCTCGGAGATCTGCGCCACATCGAGCAGCGCCGCGACGCGCGGCATGATGTTCTTGCCGACCGTGTCGGCGGCGGCCACGACGTGGCTGTAGTCCGGCGCCAGCTTCACCACCAGCGGCGCGATGTCCTCGGCCACCCAGTTGGCATAGGCCGCATCCTCGGCCTGCAGCACCTTGGCCACGCCCTGGATCGCGGCGGCCGACTTGGCGGCCTCGGCCGCGTTCGAACCGGCCACCAGCACGTGGACGTCGCCGCCCAGCTGGGACGCAGCCGTGACGGCGTTGGCGACGTTGGCGCGAACGGACTTACCGTCATGCGCGGCGACAACCAGCACGCTCATCTCACAGCACTCCCGCTTCGTTCTTCAGCTTGTCGACCAGCTCGGCCACGGTCTTGACCTTGATGCCGGCCTTGCGGCCCGGCGGCTCCTCGACCTTCAGCGTCTTCAGCCGCGGCGCCACGTCGACGCCCAGCGAGTCCGGCGTCTGCGCATCGATCGGCTTCTTCTTGGCCTTCATGATGTTGGGCAGCGAGGCGTAGCGCGGCTCGTTCAAGCGCAGGTCGGTGGTGATTACCGCCGGCAGCTTCAGCTTGACGTTCTCCAGGCCGCCGTCGATCTCGCGCTTCAGCTCGGCCGAGCCGTCGTTGATCGCCAGCTTGTTGGCGAAGGTGCCCTGCGACCAGCCCAGCAGTGCCGCCAGCATCTGGCCGGTCTGGTTGCTGTCGTCGTCGATCGCCTGCTTGCCAACGATGATCAGGCCCGGTTGTTCCTTGTCGGCCACGGCCTTGAGCAGCTTGGCCACCGCCAGCGGCTGCAGCTCGGCATCGGTGTTGACGTGCACGCCGCGGTCGGCGCCCATCGCCAGCGCGGTGCGGATCGTCTCCTGGCACTGCTGCGGCCCGGCACTGAAGGCAATGACCTCGGTGGCCTTGCCCTGTTCCTTCAGCCGTACGGCCTCTTCCACCGCGATTTCGTCGAAGGGGTTCATCGACATCTTGACGTTCGCCGTCTCGACGCCCGTTTTGTCGGCCTTCACGCGGATCTTCACGTTGTAATCGATCACACGCTTTACGGCGACCAGCACTTTCATTGGGTTTTCGCCCCCGATGATCGTTTAAAGGCGCTCCGTCCTAGGCCGCTGACCCAAACCTGTCAAGCTGATGCCGCGCTGCACAATAACCCGGCGGAACGTGAAAAGCCTTGAAATTACAATCGACTGGCCCGCCCGAAATGTTCCGCAGGCCGACATGCCCGGCAATGCACCGTAACATCCACCCATCGGACGGGCGCTTCATCGCGTCGCACCGGGTGACCACAACACGTCGCGGGCACCCTTGTCATTGAGGTAGCGCGCCATCACGAACAGATGATCCGAGACCCGGTTGATGTAGCGCAGCGCGTCCGGGTTGACGGTTTCGCGCACCGCCAGCGCCGTCATCTCGCGTTCGGCGCGGCGCGCCACCGTCCGCGCCAGGTGCAGGTAGCTCGCTGCCGGCGAGCCGCCCGGCAGCACGAAGGATTTGAGCGGCGCCAAAGCAGCGTTCATGGCGTCGATCTCACGCTCCAGCCGCTCGACCTGGCTTGCCACGATGCGCAGCCGCTCGCGCGTGTCGCCCTCGGCCTCGGGCGTACAGAGATCGGCGCCCAGATCGAACAGGTCGTTCTGGATGCGCGCCAGCATGGCATCGTCGTCACCCGTCGTATGCAGGCGCGCCAAGCCGATGGTGGCGTTGGCCTCGTCCACGGCGCCATAGGCCGCCACGCGCTGATCGTGCTTCTCCACGCGCTCGCCGTTGCCCAGCGAGGTTTTCCCCTTGTCGCCACCACGGGTGTAGATTCGCGTCAACTGGACCATCGTTTCCTCCCGGTTCCGGCGTCAGGCGCTCTTCAGGAGGTACCACACGATGATCAGCACGACGGCGGCAATCTGAAAGCGCACGCGCCACCACATCATGCGGTTGCTGCTGCGCGCCCCTTCGACAGTGCCTTGGCCGGTCCGCATCATGCCGATGAAGATCGAGCCCAACGCGGCCAGCATGCACAGCCCGGCGAAGATCAGGGCGATATAGGACAGGGCCTTGGCCATGAGGATGCTTCCCAGGTCGGAGATGTCGCTAACTTGTCATGATATGGGGTTGCGGCCTAGCCGGTTGCCAGAGGCGGTGCCGGTGCCCCCGGCGAGGCCTATGCGCCGACCAGGCTGGGCAGCGCGCGCATATCGCCAAAGACCTCGGCGCCGGCGGCGTGCAACGCTGCACGATCCTGCTGGTTGCCACTGTAACCCAGCACCCGCATGCCGGCGGCGCGGCCGCCCATCACGCCGGGCACCGAGTCCTCGATCACGATGCAATCGCGCGGTTCGGCACCCATCGCCTTGGCGGCATGGAGGAAAACGTCGGGCGCCGGCTTGCCGCGCGGCACCATGGCCGCGGTGAAAATCCGCTCGACGCCGAAAAAATCCAGTAGCCCCGTCAGGGCAAGGTTGGCGCGGACATGCTCGTAGAGCCCTGACGTCGCCACGCACTTGGCCTGCGGCAGTCTCACCAGGGCATCGGCGACACCGGCGATCGGCTGCAACCCTTCCCGCTCGAACCAGCGGTCGCTGGCGGAAAACACGCTCTCCTGGAAATCATCAGGCAGCGAGCGACCCAACGCCTGCGCGACAATCGCGCAGCAATCCGGCCAGGGCCGACCCGTCATCCGCTGCGCGCACTCATCCACCGTCCACGGCAAGCCGAGACTCGTGAGCACTTCCGCCCA